>CALZOR010000001.1 GCA_945827785.1 uncultured Bacteroidales bacterium
GTCGGTAAAATATCCTAACAGCAGGTATGTAATTGTCGGAGCCCATTACGACCATTTGGGTTTTCTCAGCGGCAACGTCTATCCCGGGGCTGACGCAAACGCCTCAGGGACAGTAGCTTTAACCTGCCTTGCAGATATGTTCTCCGCCATGAAGACAATTGGCAGGACATTCACCAGCAATATCATTTTCGTAGCCTTCGACGCCAAGGAAATGGATATGGCCGGCTCGCAGGCATTTTTCGAAATGATTGAAAGAGGCGACCTGAAGGACCCCCTGACAGGAAAGACCATAACAAAAGACAAAATCAGGCTGATGGTCAACATAGACCAGATAGGAACAACCCTGTCCCCGATTCACAAAGACCGCAAGGACTACCTCATCATGCTCGGTTCGGGCAGCCTTCCAAGGGACAGAAAAGATGTCCTCCAATTATGTAACCGCATGTATGACATCAAGTTGGACATAGGTCTGGATTATTACGGCAGTGAAACATTCACAAAAATTTTCTACCGGCTCTCCGATCAGAGAGTCTTCGTGGACAACAAGATTCCGGCTGTCCTCTTCACCAGCGGAATCACGATGAACACCAACCGCACGAGGGACACGGCAGAAACGATTTCCCTTGATGTCATGAAAAAAAGAATCTATCTTATCTATCATTGGCTTACAAAAATGCTTTAACTTACTGCCTATAATTCCGTATATAAAGCAAAATCTTTATCTTTGCAGGTTGTATTAATGATTTTTACATGAAGGAATTTTGGCACATACTGGTAAGATTCGCATCTCCATATAAAAAATATCTCGGAGGTGCCGTAATCCTCAACCTGCTTTCGGCAGTATTCAACATATTTTCATTTTCACTAATCATTCCGATTCTGCAGATGCTGTTCAAGATCGACACTACGGTCTATGAATTCATCCCGTGGGACAGCGGAGCGTCCGTCAAGGATATGCTCACCAACAATATGTACTACTATGCTTCGACGCTGATGGAGCGTTTTGGAGGCTCGATGACACTTCTGCTGCTGGGACTCTTCCTCGGAGTGATGACAGCATTGAAGACAAGCTGCTATTTCGGGTCTTCAGCAATCATGGTTCCGCTTCGTACCGGAGTTGTAAGAGACATCAGGATAATGGTTTACGACAAACTCATGCACCTTCCGCTGGGCTATTTCTCACAGCAGAAGAAGGGAGACATCATCGCCAGGATGAGCGGGGATGTGGGCGAAATCGAGAACTCTATCACAAGTTCGCTCGACATGCTTATCAAAAACCCTATCCTCATCATAATCTACTTTGCAACTCTCATCTTCATCAGCTGGGAACTCACCCTCTTCACAATTGCCGTGGTTCCTCTGATGGCCTGGGGAATGAGCGCCATCGGAAAGAAACTCAAGAGGCAATCACTTGAAGCTCAGCAGAAATGGAGCGAAACCATGTCCCAGCTGGAGGAGACTCTCGGCGGGCTTCGCATCATCAAGGCCTTCATCGCCGAAGACAAGATGGTCAGCCGCTTCAGCAGGACAGCCAACGAATTCAGGGATGCATCCAACAAGGTTGCCATCCGTCAGGCCTCCGCACATCCGGTGAGTGAATTCCTTGGTACAGTGATGATTATGGTAGTCCTCTGGTTCGGAGGCACCCTTATTTTGAGCGAAAACTCCCCTATCGATGCCCCGACCTTCATCTTCTACATGGTCATCCTCTACAGCGTCCTTGCCCCTCTGAAGGAATTCGCCAGGGCAAGCTATAACATCCCTCGCGGACTTGCTTCGATGGAAAGGGTTGACAAGATCATGAATGCCGAGAACAACATCAGGGAAATCGAACATCCTTCCAGCCTTGACGGCTTCCATGAGAGCCTGAAATTCAACAATGTATGTTTTACTTATGAGGATGGAAAGGAACTTCTCAAGGACATAAACATCAATATCGAAAAAGGCAAGACAATCGCATTGGTAGGCCAGTCCGGATCGGGAAAATCCACCCTCGTGGACCTCATCCCTCGCTACCGCGATGTCTGTGCCGGTTCCATCACAATTGACGGGAAAGACATCAGAGATGTGAGAATCAAGGATTTACGTAGCCTTATCGGTAATGTGAACCAGGAAGCGATTCTCTTCAACGATACGATTTTCAACAACATAGCCTTCGGAGTGGAAGGCGCTACGCTCGAACAGGTCATGGAAGCGGCAAAAATTGCCAATGCCCACGATTTCATCATGGAGAAGGAAGATGGCTATTTCACCAATATCGGTGACCGCGGAGCCAAACTTTCCGGAGGACAGAGGCAGAGAATAAGCATTGCCAGAGCCATACTGAAGAACCCGCCTATCCTCATTCTTGACGAGGCGACCTCAGCCCTCGACACCGAGTCGGAGAGGCTTGTTCAGGATGCCCTCGACCGTCTTACGAGCTCGAGGACGACAATTGCAATTGCCCACAGGCTTTCTACAATAAAGAACGCGGATGAAATCTGTGTTATGCATGAAGGCAGAATCGTTGAGCGCGGACGCCATGAAGAGCTCCTCGCATTGGGCGGATATTACAAGAAACTCAATGACATGCAGGCACTTTAGCAATGAATAAGACTATACGATATATTGCAGGAATACTCCTGATTCTGTACATAGCCGCAGTCGTGGTGCTGTGCTTCATCCAGACTGACTCACTTCCGCCGATGGAACCGGAATGGTTCGGAATACCGGTGGACAAGATAGCGCATTTCATTATGTTCCTTCCCTACCCCATACTTACATGGCTGGTATTCAACAACTTCGCAAAGAAGATATGGAGAAGGGTCGCATTCGCAGCACTGATACTCTTCACCGGACTCATGATTGCCGGGACCACCGAGCTGTTCCAGGGAATGACGGATTACCGTTCAGCAGATATCATGGACCTTGTTGCTGATGGCTCAGGGATAATTACCGGAATGGGAATCGTCGGAATAATCACTTTCATTGCAAGGAGGAAATGATGGATAGAAGGGTAAAACTGGCCATTGCACTTGTCTGCTGTATTTGCACATGCTCCGGAGCCTTTGCCCAGAGCACGATAGTAAAGGATTTTAAGCAGGCTTGCGACAGCCTATCAGTCATTCTTCAGGAACGCACGGGAGTTTACAACCAGCTGAAACTCAAGACAGTGATGAAAAGAGGCAATGTCCTCGACTTCTATTTTACGGAAAGTCTCGGGGACTGGCCATGGGAAAGCGGAGATCCACACAAATTCAAATCGACCCTCAAATCTCTGTTTCCGGAAAAATACAGTCGTTACAAAGTCGGGGAAATCTATTCCAGAATGGTGCCGCTGAACAAGCTCGTCACACCTTCCCTTGCCTTCGACGGCAATCCGTCAACCACAGCGCACAGGATAAAAAATCCTCCGAGAGAGGCTTCCTTTGTAAAGGAAATCGGAGCCATAGATTTCGATAAGGGACTGACAGGCAGGACAATAACACTGTGGCAAAGTCACGGAAAATACTATGACATAAACCTTGACAGGTGGATGTGGCAGAGGCCGACACTGTTCCAGACAGTGGAAGACATGTTTACCCAGAGTTTCGTACTGCCCTTCCTTGTTCCGATGCTGGAAAATGCAGGAGCTTATGTCATGCTTCCCCGCGAGAGGGATTTCCGCAAGGAAGAATGCATCACGGACAAAGACAGTACCTGGGTTGACAGAAGCTGGGTTGACAGCACACTCTGCGGCTACGGCATTGATGCTCCGGTAAGGACAATTGGGCAATATGGCGAAACCGGGGAATGGAAGGATGCCGGAGTGGGTTTTGCAGATGCAAAGGCCGTCTATTCCGGTCTTGACAATCCATTCAGAATGGGTACGGCTCGTCAGGCTGAGTGTCTTCCGGCGGGAAGTAAGGAAAAATCGGCAAGCGCAATCTGGATTCCGAAGATTGATGTGAGCGGGGACTATGCTGTCTATGTTTCATACAAGTCGCTTCCTCACAGCAGCGAGTCGGCGCATTACATTATAAACCATGCAGGAGGCAAGACGGAATTCATTGTGAATCAAAAGATTGGAGGAGGAATGTGGGTTTATCTCGGGACCTTCCCCTTCGAATCTGATGGCGACGGGAGCGTTGTCCTGCAAGCAAGGACTCCAAAAGGCAGCAAGTTTGTCGAAGGGAGCGTAGTTACTGCCGATGCCGTGAAATTCGGAGGCGGAATGGGCAATATTGAAAGGGGCGGAATGGTTTCAGGCATGCCTCGAAGCTGCGAGGGTGCTCGCTATTTCTTGCAGTGGGCAGGAGCTGACAGCACCCTGTGGTACCAGAACGAAGGAGAAAACGACTACAAGGATGATTTCATGTCGCGCGGAGACTGGTCCGCCTGGCTGAGCGGACGCTCGAGAATGAATCCGAAGGAAAAGAATGGACAAGGGATTCCAATCGACCTGAGCCTTGGATTTCATTCGGATGCAGGGATAACGCCAAATGATTCCATTGTTGGAACACTCGCCATATACACCTATAAATCAGAGGGTTGCACCACGCTGCCAAGCGGAGACAGCAGGCTTACAAGCCGCGAATATGCCTCTCTCGTGCAGAACCAGATCGTGCATGACATCAGGAATACGATGAATCCGGACTGGAGCAAAAGGCAGATCTGGGACCGGGGATACAGGGAATCAAGGACGCCGACTGCACCGGCAATGCTGCTTGAGCTGCTTTCGCATCAGAATTTTGCGGACATGAAATACGGCCGGGACCCTCAGTTCCAGTTCATTGTCAGCCGCGCGGTTTACAAGGGCATGCTTAAGTATCTGAGCAACCGATATGGATGTCCATACGTGGTCCAGCCCCTTCCTCCTGCAGCCATGGCCGTGGATTTCAGGGACATTTCGGACAAGGCAGTGTCATTGGAACTCAGCTGGTCGGACCGGAAGGACAATCTTGAACCTACGGCAGATGCAAAAGGCTACATCCTCTATACCAGGATGGACGACGGAGCATTTGACACAGGCAGAATAATCAAGGCAGGTACTGTCACCGGAGACAGGAAAAAGGCTGTCGTAGAAATTGAACCAGGGCATGTCTATAGCTGGAAGGTCGTGGCATTCAACGAAGGCGGGAAAAGTTTCCCTTCAGAGATTCTCAGCGCCGGGATTCCGATAGATATGCAGGAGATAAGCGACACAAATAAAGTCTTGATAATCAACAATTTTGACAGAGTAGGTCCCCCTGCGTTCGTTGACAGCGAACACTGGGCCGGATTCAACCAGACGACAGACCGTGGAGTGGCCTATATCAGGGAAATCGGCTATATCGGGGACATGTACCAGTTTTCGAGGGACAGGGAATATATCGGGAACGAGAATCCGGGATTCGGAGCGACATTCAGCACCAACGTAGGCGAGGCCATCGGCGGCAACAGTTTCGACTACCCTGCAGTCCATGGAAAAGCCATCCTTCGTAGCGGACGGGCATTCACCTCATGCAGTGCACATGCGCTTGAGAGGGATACGACGCTTTATTCAGGCTTTGGAAAGGGCTCAGACATAGACCTGATTTGCGGGAAACAGCTGACCTGCTGCAATAAGGAGGGAGAGGGGCGCTTCAGCGTCTTTGCCCCTGGCCTGCAGAAGGCTCTGGTTTCATTTTCGGGGAGAGGCTGCAATCTGATTGTGAGCGGAGCGAATGTCGCGAGCGACGTATGGGACAGGGTATTCCCTGTGCAGATTGACAGCGTACAGAGGGAAATGACGAAGATTTTCATACGTAACACATTGGGATACAAGTGGATAACCAATCATGCCAGTCAGCGTTCACATGTAGCGTCCTTTGGAAAGGAATTATCTCCGACAATGTTGAAGGTGTCATTCCACAATGCTCCGAATGCGGAGTGCTATAGTGTGGAGTCGCCGGACGGAATCATCCCGGCATCGAAAAATGCACAGACTCTGATGCGTTACACTGATTCGGGAATCGGAGCCTGCGTTGGATATCGTGGAGAGGGATACAGAAGCATTTCATTCGGATTCCCGCTGGAAACAATTGATAATGAAGATGATATATATTTAATCCTTTCTACGGCCCTTGACTGGGTCGAGAAGCCTCAGGATGAAACTAAAACACAATAACAGCTATGACTGCCCAACTGACTGAAAGACAAAAAGAAATCATCGGCCTCATCAACAAGGAGGTGAAACCGGCTTTGGGATGTACCGAGCCGATTGCCGTGGCTCTTGCCGTGGCCAAGGCAATGGAAATCATCGAGGAAAAAGGCTGCTCAAGCAAGCCTGAATGGAGAATGGTTTCAGATTTTGAAATCAAGATAGAGGTCAGCGGAAACATTCTCAAGAACGGGATGGGAGTAGGAATTCCGGGTACAGGGATGATCGGCCTTCATATTGCAGCGGCTTTGGGAGCTGTCTGCGGCAAGTCTTCCTACGGACTTGAAGTACTGCATGACCTTGATGCAGAATCCATTGCAAGGGCCAAGGAACTGGTTGAAAGGAAGATGGTCAGCATCGGACTGGCCCAGACAGATCACAAACTCTATGTCAAGGCTTCGGTTTCGGTTCTGCCGGACCACTGTGCCTGTGCCGTGATTGAGGATGACCATGACAATATTGTTGAGACCTCGTTTGACAGTTCCATCCTGCTCTCAAATCACCGGAGAGGGGACGACGGCGAAGGTTCCGATCAGAAAAACACTTTGGATTATGGGCTGACAGTCAAGGAGATATATGAGTTTGCCAACACCGTGGATTATGAAGCCATCAAATTCATACTGGAGTCAAGGACATTGAACATGGCGCTGGCCGACGAGGGTCTGAAGGGAAATTACGGACTGTGTGTGGGTAAGACAATCAGCCGGTCCTATAATCAGGAAGTATTCGGAGATGATTTCCTTAGCTATGCGATGTCGCTGACGGCGGCAGCCTCGGATGCAAGAATGGCGGGATGTACTCTGGCAGCCATGAGCAATTCCGGAAGCGGGAATCAGGGAATAACGGCGACCATGCCTGTCATAGCTTATGCAAAAAAGTATGGATGTTCAGATGAACAGCTTGCCAGAGCGCTGATAATGAGCCACCTTATCGCCATCCACATCAAGGGTTATCTCGGAAAACTGTCTGCACTTTGCGGATGCGTGATTGCTTCCACAGGTTCGTCATGCGGCCTGGTCTGGCTGCGCGGCGGGTCTTATGAGCAGATTTGTTCCTGCATCAAGAACATGATAGGAAACATTACCGGAATGGTTTGCGACGGAGCCAAGGTTGGCTGCGCGATGAAGGTTGCTTCCGGGGTTTCAAGCGCATTGCAGTCAGCTGTTCTGGCTATGGACGGAATATGCGTCTCGGAGCACGACGGAATCATCGAAAAGGACATCGAGAAAACCATCCGGAACCTCGGGCGTATCGGCTCCGTGGGTATGCAGAACACCGACAACATGATTCTCGACATCATGGTTTGTAAATAGAGAAAGGGGTTGACTAAAGATTAGCTTTTAGTCAACCCCTTATTCTACAATCTATTGAAGTTTCGCATTTGCGAAACTTGAGTACAGTCAATGCAGATTATTCTGCTACGATTGCTCCCATCGGGCATGCGTCAGCGCAAGTACCGCAATCAACACAAACCTCAGGATCGATTTTGTAGATATCGCCCTCTGAAATAGCGCCTGAAGGGCACTCACCCATACATGTTCCGCATGCTACGCAGCTGTCAGTAATTTTGTAAGCCATAGTTATATTTGTTTAAAATGTTGTGTTCGGACCGCAAATTTAAGGATTAATTCTGATAATCAAAACACGTAACATCCAAATTGATTATCTTTGCATAATTATGAAAGGAATTAAAAAACTTATAACAGTCATACTGACCTTGATGTCAGTGGCAGCGGCAGCCCAGGAAAAGCTTCCGAACGGGCTTGTCATCGACAAGACCGTACACAATTTCGGGGACATCATGCTTGACAGCGGCCCCGTAAGCTGCACGTTCACAGTGAAGAACGAGTCCGACAAGCCGGCCGTAATATACAGCGTCACGTCCTCATGCGGATGCACGAATGTAAGCTGGACAAGGGAGCCGATCCGCCCTGGAGCAAGCGGAAAAATCAGCGCCACCTATTCAAATGACGAAGGCCCCTACCCTTTCGACAAAAGCCTGACAGTATATTTTTCAGACGTGAAAAAACCTCTGGTGCTGAAACTCCGGGGTGTCAGCATGGCGAAAAAGCTGCCGCTTTCCGAGCTTTATCCTGTAAAATTCGGAGCTGCTGCAGTAAAGGAGGCTGAAATCAAAGGCGGGAATCTTGAGCAGGGAGGGGTGAAAAGCTCCACCATAAAAATGGCCAACCTTTCACAAAAGCCCATAAACGTCTCATTTTCAGACGTTACTCCCGAACTTTCAATAAAGGTAAGCCCCAATCCCATACCGGCAGGACAGACCGCAGATCTGAATTTCTCAATAAAGGCATCCCGCGAAAAATGGGGAAAGAACTGGTACGATGCAAAGGTAGTCGTGGACGGCAGGCCTCAGGGAGGGAAACTTTCGTTCTGGGCTTTCACCAAGGAGAATTTCGACGGACTCTCAAAGGAGGAAAAATCGGCCGGAGCACGCCCCATGTTCACGGAAAGCACCTTTTCCTTCGGGAAAATCAAAAAAGGCACCAGGGTGAATGCCGTTTTCGAGCTCAGGAATGACGGAAAACATGACTTCAAGGTGTACAAGGTGGATGCCGACTGCAAGGGCCTCAGTTGCGAGGCCATCCCTACGGTCATGCCAGGCGGGAAAGCACGCATCAAAATGACTCTTGACACGGCGGGTATGCCGTCGGGAGAGACACTCGCAGTCATAACCCTTACCACCAACTCCCCTCTGAGACCTATAGTGAACCTCTTCATTGCCGGATGGCTTGAATAAAACCAATTAAAACAGAACAACTTACAAATGGAACTGACATTTGAAATACTGATGGATGCCCTGAGGAACTCTATCCTGATAACGGGGCTTGTGACAGTTATGATGATGATGATCGAATCGCTGAACATTGAATCCGACGGGCTGGTGTTCAGAGGACTGAAGAAGACCAGAATCGGTCAGGTGGTTATCGGGGCCCTTCTCGGCTCGGTTCCCGGATGCATGGGAGGATTCGCCACGGTTTCGCTCTATACCCATGGCCTTCTGAGCTTCGGCGCACTCATAGCAATGATGATTGCGTCTTCCGGTGACGAAGCCTTTGTAATGCTCGCCATGATTCCGGACAAGGCGCTGATTATCTTCGTCGTACTTTTTGTCCTTGCCATAGCCGTCGGCATAATCACGGACTTTGTGCATGGCCGCATCCACAGCAGACATTGCCACAAGGCAGACCACACGGACTGTTCCGACCTGCCGCAATGCAGCGAAGGCTACAGCATCCATCAGGACCATGAAGGAGAAGGTCACGGCAAAAAAAGGCATTTCACTGCCAAAAGAATAGTGATGTTCGTGGGGCTTGCAATTTTCATAGCAGCCCTTGCGAGCGGCCACCTCAGCCACGAGCACGCTGGACACGGACATGAGCATGAACATTTCGAAATCGACCTCCTGAGCGAAGAATGGATGAACGTGCTGTTTGCCTGTCTTAGCGTGATTGTGCTTATTGTCCTTATCCGTGCATCCGACCACTTCATCGAAGAGCATCTTTGGAACCACATCGTCAGGAAGCATCTCCCGACCATCTTCGCATGGACGTTCGGAGTGCTTATCGGCATAGGTATCTTATTGCAGTTCATTGACATAAGCACATGGATAAGCAGCAACACGGCACTTATGATACTGCTTGCAGCAGCCATCGGATTCATCCCAGAGTCCGGTCCGCACCTTATCTTCGTAACCCTCTATGCTGCCGGAGCCGTTCCACTTCCGGTCCTTCTTGCAAGTTGCATTTCCCAGGACGGACATGCGTCAATTCCCCTGCTTGCCGAGAGCAAGGTGGGTTTCCTGAAGGCAAAGGCCATAAACTTTGCAGTTGCACTTGCTGCCGGATATTTATCCATGATATGGTTTTAGGTACAGGGAGAGTGTAACTAGCAGAAAATCAAGCAATTTGCTATTTTAAAAATTATTACGTACCTTTGCGGCTTGAAAGATTCTTAACCAATGGTATTGAGCAAAGTATGGCGAGCTGTATGTATGCTTGCCCTGGGCACAGGAATGATGTGCCAAACAGCTGCAGGACAGGGTTTTGTAAAAATTGTTCCTGACAGCGACATCCTTTCAGGAGAGGCGTTTTGCGATAGCCTCCTTACCCGCGTCGCATTCCCGCACGCGGTTTCAAACCTTTCCAATTACCCGAAAATCAATATTGCTGCAATAGAGTTGATGAAGGTCCTCGAGGATCCTAATATCGAAATATCACGTATATATGTCTGCGGAAGCACATCTCCGGTCGGACTTTGGGGAGACAATGTCAAACTCAGTCAGGCAAGGACTGACAATGTCGCAAAATATCTTCAGTATTCACTCGACATCCCAGAAAACAAAATCATAAAAGAAAGCAAGATTGAGGATTGGGACAGACTTGCACGAATGGTGGAAGAATCTGATCTTCCACATAAATATGAAGTTCTCGATATCATCAACAACAAGACATGGGGAGAGAGGAAAACAGCTCTCCGCCGCCTTGCTGGGGGAAGCGTATGGAAAACCCTTGAAAGGGATTTCTTTCCTGAACTTCGCAGCGTCAGGTTCGGTATCTTCTGCCGATACAAACAGCAGCCGGTGGCAACTGTCATAGACACGGTCTATATCCGCGACACCATATATATAAAGGAATACATCCGCGAGGAACCGAAGGTCATCTATAGGAATCAGCCGGACGTAAAAGAAACCAAGCCTCGGTCAGCAAAATCTGAAAATCCGTCCCAGAAGGATAGGAAATCGCGGAAAACCGCAACAAAATCATCTGAGTCTCAGCATATTGCAGTTGGAGAAAATGATGATGTCTGGAAGATCGGAATCAAGACAAATATGCTGAATGATGCGCTTGTCATCCCGAACCTCGGAGTGGAACTGCAAGTCCTTGACCACGTTTCATTCAATCTTGAGGGATGGTACACTCCATATAATATGCTCGCGCCCTCAAAAGATACCAATTTCAGCGGTTTCCGTCCGCAATTCAGATACTGGTTCGGCAGAAACAGCCTGATGAGGCATGGAAACTATGTCGCAATTGACGGGGCACTGATGTGGTACACCTTGAAATGGCGTGACGGACTCCTGTATCAGAACGGGAAAGAGAACCATTTGGACAAGAAATCGAGCAACTCCACCCCAGCCTGGAGCGCCGGAATATCATACGGTTACTGCTTCGGACTCGGAAAGACAAAAGCCTGGGGAATAGAACTTGAGCTTGGTATAGGATATCAGCGTTTTACCCATAATGTGGGAAAATTCAATGAAGACACACTCAGATGGGAAATATATGACTATCAGGAAAAGCAGCAGTTTGGAATCACACATGCCAACGTCAGTCTGACTTACCGATTTTCCATCAAGAAATAATATTCTTAACTAATTAATTAAATATGCGTCGATTAAGATTCTTACCTGTATTGCTCATCCTTTTAGGGACGTCATGTTCCAAGGGTGTCATCTGGGCTCCGGACTCCCCCGACGGGGAAGGAAGCCTCACGATAGCGCTCTCGGCTGACGGCTCCCAAGTGGCGAGCAAAGCAGAAGGCGAGGCTGTGACAGGCCTCAACCTTGACGATTTCAGGATTGCAATCTACAAGACTGAAAATCAGATGCGTCTGTACAACGACTCCTATGCGAATACTGCAGGCAAAACGCTGAAGTTGAATGCAGGAGAGTACAGACTTGTAGCACAGTTGGGTGACACCCTCGGTTGTGGATTCGACAAGCCATATTTCCTGGCGGATCCGACATTTACAATTGAGCGTGGCAACAATACTGTAGAGGCTACAGCTAAACTTGCAAATGTGAAACTTGCCATCAATTTTGACAGCACTATCAGTGAGGTATATCCTGATTATTACGCGATTGTGAAGCACAACACAATCAAAGGCAAACAGGTCAAATTCGTCAAAGGAGAAACTCGTAAGGGCTATATCCCGGCTGGTGAACTTGTTCTTGAAGTCTATGCCAACATTGACGGAACATGGAAATACTACAAGACGGACCCGGCCATTTACAAACCTAATGATTTCGTTACCTTCAACATAACCACCAATGCGTCAGAGGGAAGCCTTTCCATCAGCATTACAGTGGACAACACAGTGGACAAAAAAGACCAGACCATTGAAGTTCCGGCAACGGCACTTCCTCAGGCAGGACCTTCAATCAAACTCGCCGGTTTTGAATCCACCGGCAATGTCCATGAGTTTGTGGAGGGTATGAGCACGGCTGGACATAATGCATCAGCAAACTTCATCGCAAAGGCTGGCATTGCACACTGCTACCTTTCAATGGAGTCAGACTATCTGTCTGGCAAGGGCGTGTCCGGGACAGTCGATTTCGCAAATCTCAGCTCTGATGAAGCGATTGTCCTCAGGAATGCCGGCTTTGAGTGGGACTACAGCATGTTCGAGTCAAGGACTTTCTCTTTCATCGACCTGAGCAATCTGATAAAGTCCATCATGAACGATACCAAGGCGGAGAAGACTGACAAGGAAATCGCAAAATTCTCTCTCAGAGTGGTTGACGGAGTTGGTAAGGAATTATCGGATGAGTTCAGCATTGTTTCCCGCGGGGTGAGCCTTAGCCTTGGAATCAAGACTTCAAACGTCAGGGCCAGAAGGATTGACTCACCGATGGCTGACATTACCAACGGCCTTCCTGCGCTTGCTGTCCTGGAATCATCAACCGATGGCGTGAATTGGACTTCAGCTGCATCAAACGGTTCTGTTTCAGGATCTAAGATTGATTTCGGGAAGGTCTCATTGGATCCGTCCACAGCCTATCATTTCCGGGTTGTGTATAATGCCAATCCTAACATAGTCAGCAATGTAGTATCAGTGACGACAGAGGCAGCGAGCCAGGTGGCAAATGCCGGTTTTGAGGACTATCAACTTGTTCAGACACAGTTCCAGACTAATATCGGAGGCAAGTACACGAGAAACTGGTACCTTCCATACGCAGCTGGAGAGCCTGATCCATGGTGGGCGTGCAACAGCCGTGCATCCATGCCGAACAAGCATAATGCAGGTGCGGGCTACTGGTGCAAGAATTTTCCGTCATCCGGATATGTCAAAGACTGTCATAGCGGTTCCAAGGCCGCTCTTGTATTCAGTGTAAACGTTGATGCTTGGAATACAGACAATACCGCAGTGGGAGCCACGACGGAGGGTGAGCTCTGGATTGGTACGGCAGATGACAGCGGTAACCGCACTTCTGAAGGCCATTCATTCACAAGCCGTCCGGACAGACTCAGGTTCCATTACAAATATGCGCCCCACAACCAGGAAAAGTTCTATGTCTATTCATGGATCAAGGATTCAGAAGGCAACATCATCGCGTCGACCGAGGAAACGTCAGGTCCGGCTGCAGATGAATGGACAATGCATTCAATGACATATAACTACAGCACCCTTGACAAGAAAGCAGCGTCAATCTTCATCCTTTTCAGAAGCTGCAACGGCGATGGTAGCGTATCCACCAAGAAATCATTCGAACTAGGTGAAGAAACGGTCACAGCGCACGCCGGTTCAATGTTCAAGATAGATGATATAGAACTCATATACGAATAATCAGATGAAAAAGACAGTTTATACAATAATCGCAGCTGCAATTGCACTGACAAGCTGTAACACAGAGGTCTTCATTACAGAAAAAAAGGGAGAGATGACACTTGATCTTTCATGCTCTTCAGAATATAACATCGTCGGCACAAAGGCAGAGTCCGATGAAGACATAATCAACAACTTTTCCGTGAAGATTGTGCGTCCTGCTGACGGATGGACAAAGACGTTCGAGCCTTTCAGCAGTATCAAGGGGACAGTAATTTCCCTTGGGTCAGGAAATTATACAATCACTGCATCTTCTCCTGTCAAGGAGGATGCGGCATTTGACCAGCCTGTGTATGAAGGCAGCACTGACTTCACGATCTCAACCGGACAGGTGGCCAACGTCAGCCTCATCTGCAAGGTTTCCAATGTGAAGGTAAGTCTTCAGCTCAGCAAGAACTTTGTCGAGGAACTCTCTGACTACAGCATCACTGTAACCAATGGCAAGGGCATCCTGAAATGGGAGAAGAATGCAAATCAGACAGATTTCAAACCGGTGATTGTTGAAGGAGAAACTCTTTATACCGGCATTAAGTCAGGTTATTTTTCAGTAGCTCCGCTTACAATCCAGGTGAACGGACACCGCTCACTTGACAACAGCTCTGCATCAACATCTTATTTCATAAACGATCCAAAGGCTGCTGACCACCACATCCTCAAACTTGACGCCAATGTAACCGGTACCCTCGGTGGCATTTCCATCACAATCGACAATACAGTCAATGACATAGAGAACACGGTTAAAGTCCCTGGTTTCGAAGAAATTCCGGTTCCGGGAGATGAACCTCAGGATCCAGGCACAGAAGAACCAGGCACCGAGGAACCAGGCACCGATCCGGAGCCATCAACTGCGCCTACTCTCGTATGGGACGCAAACCCGACTTTTGCACCGATGGCAATCAATGATGCTATGAATGCAGACCTCGTTGTGAATGCTCCTGAGAAAATCGCACAGTTCAAGGTTAAGGTTAATTCACCAAACCTTACCGCGGCAATACAGGGCCTGACAACCGACGGTTCTGACACGATGGACCTTGTCAACGATGCCGCAATGATTGAATTCCTGGCTAATCTCGGAATCCCGACGGGAGAGAACATCGTAGGCAAGACAACAGTCAATTTCTTCATCACTGACCTTGTTAAAATGATTAATATGTACGGACCTGAAGCAGGTACCCAGCATCATTTCATCCTCATCGTCACAGATGAAAAGGGCCAGGAAATGAACAAGAAAGTAACATTTGTTTCAGAGTAATCCATAGACAGTAAACATCATGAAAAAGTATTTGAAATACATGATGGTTGCCCTGTCAGCATCAGTGCTTCTCTCATGCAACAGAGAGGTGATCATGCCTGGCAGCTATGGTTTCCTCAGTCTGAATGCGGAGAGCGACCTCTCCACAGACATCATCGTCAAGTCAACCGGAGAAGACATGGTCTTTGCCGTTGACATTAAGAACGGTGCAGGGCAGACCGTGGTGCACTCTGACGACCATCGTACCATAAATAGTGAAAATCCTGCAAAGCTTCCTGTTGGAACTTATGAAATCACAGCTTACAACGGGGAAAATCTCAATGCCGCCTTCAACAACCCTTATTATGAGGGAAAGAAGAAAGTCAAGATTATGCCGGACAAAGTCCAGAATGTTGAAATTGTCTGCGCACTTGCAAATACCGCTTTCTCAGTTGAATTCCCGGAAGAATTTGCAACATATTTCCCTGAATATGAGGTCAGTGTGACCAATGGGAGAGGTGATAAACTTGTTTTAAGCAATCAGCCTAAGGCCGGAAATCCTCTTGAAGAAGGGTTTTCAGCAGTTGCATATTTTGCTGTGACAGGAACCCTTTCATGGGAATTGACCGTCAAGAATCAGGAAGGTGGAATATACAGAACTTCTCAGGTCTATGAAGATGTTGTTGCCAAGTCGCACTATCATCTGAAATTCGAACTCGGACCTGAAGATGATGCGGATGGAGCAGCTTTCATAAAGGTTATTGTAGACAGCAATATGGATGAGGTCTCACACGAGGTCATGCTTGATTTTGACAACACTTCAATGCCTTCTGTCTCTACTTCTGCCGGATTCAGCCCGGTTTCTGGTGAAAGCATGTCCATTCCTATTGGCAACGCTGATGAGAAATCGTTCTCGATTTCTGCACCGCAGGGTCTGCGCAACTTCAGGATTACCCACAATAACGATTATTTCACACGGCAAGGTCTTCCGCAGTCAGTCGAATTGATCGGAGCACCTGCCGAGACTGAAGCACTGCTTTCAGGCCTCGGGATCACGGCAAGCCAGACAATCCAGACCAAGGCGATTGCAGAAGGTTCAAAGGGACTCAGTCTGAATCTGACATCCTTCATCGGATCGCTTCCTGTCGGAGAATATGCTCTTAAACTCATGGCAATCGACATGAAGGGCCGTTTCGATGATTTCGACCTCGTATTCGAAGTCATATCCGACGTGGATGCTGAGGCGGTTTCTGCAAAAGCAGGATGGGCAGCATTCGCTCAGCTCAAAGGTCGTTATTTCCAGTCACCTGCGCCGGCAGGCCTCACCTTCCAGATCAAGGAAAAGTCTGCGGCCTCATGGACAGACATAGATGCAGGTGCTCTTCAGATTGATGAAACTACCAAAACGTTCACAACTATTGTGAAGAGTCTGAAAGCATCAACAACTTATGTATTCAGGGCAGTTTCAGCAGAAGACAAGGAAACCAAGGAAATCGAATTCACGACATCTGCGGCTGAAACCCTACATAACCTGAGTTTCGATGACTGGTCAAAAAGTGATAAGATGCCTAATGCAGAGGGCTATGCAATCTGGGATTCAGCTAACTCTGCAGGAGCAGCGATAACGACATCCCCTTCAACAGAAGCTGTAAGAGGAAAGGCTGCGCGTCTTGAGAGTGTAACCGCCTTCGGACTGATGGCCGCCGGAAATATTTTCACAGGAAAGTTTGTCGGTCTGGCAGGACTCGGAGCAAAACTTGACTGGGGAGTTCCTTTCACTTCAAGGCCTATAGCATTGAGAGGATATTATAAATATGCTCCAAAGGCAATTGACAAGGTGAAAGACCCATATTCTGACAAGAAAGGTCAGACAGATGAGAGCCAGATTCTGGTCTTCCTTACAGATTGGACTGGCCCGTTCAGGGTTAACACAAGTGAGAAAACTTTTGTAGATTTGGATAATGACCCGGGAATCATCGCCCTTGGACAGCTGAATTCATCGAATACTGATAAGGAATATGTTCAGTTCACCCTTCCTATCGTCTATCGTGACAACAGCAGGATACCTACCCACATCGTCCTTGCGGCAGCTTCCAGCCGCTACGGGGACTATTTCACCGGCGGAGTAGGTTCAGTGCTGCTCATAGATGAATTCGAATTTGTGTACGATCCGGCAGAACTGACTGAATCAGAATACAATACCGTATTCAGCAAGGTAGACGCATTCTAAAACAGGACAATGAAAAGAATTATCATAATATCCGCATTGATACTGACAGCCCTCACAGGTTCAGCGGCCCCGGCACAGAAGTCAGGGGACGTTGAACCGTTTGACAGAGGGTTGGGAGAGTCCCTGACAGGCACATTCGTGCCGAAGGGAACAATCGGAGCAGGCATAAATTTCTCATACAATACAGTGGACCTCGGTGGCAGCGCTGATGATATGGGTTATTCCATGCTGTTCGGACTGGTCGGAGGGCTGAAAGGAAGCATGTACACCTTTGGTGTGACTCCTCAAGTTTCATACTTTGTCGCAGACAATCTATCCATAGGTCTCAGGTTCGGATATAAGAGGTCATTCCTCGGACTGAACAGTGCTTCATTGTCAATCAGCGATGATATCGGATTCAACATCAGCGACTACAATGTGTTCAACCACAAATACACCGGAGCCCTCACGATGCGCTACTACATGTCGCTGGCACACAGCAAACGGTTCGGTGTATTCGTCGAGGCGAGGATAAAAGGAGGCTACGGACAGGGAAAGACATGGAAAGTCGTAGGCGAGGACAAATACGGAACCTATTCCACCTCCCTTGAGGCAGCCCTGAACTTTGTCCCGGGAATCTGTATTTTTGCAACTGACAACATTGCAGTGGAAGTGGCTATCGGAGTTCTCGGACTTGAATACAGCAAGGTTGACCAGTACAAGAATCAGGTCGAACACAGCAGGATGACAACAAGCGGGGCGAATTTCCGCATCAATCCCCTGTCAATCGAACTTGGAACCTGCATCTATTTCTACACGGGACCTCACAGCAAGAAAGCAAGAAAAAATCAAGTGAAATGAAAAGAATCAATCAAATACTGACCGCGGCCATGCTTGTTGCGACGGTTTCATGCATTGAGAATGACTTGTCATTTCCTGATGTAAACGTGGAAATTGCAGAGATTTCAATCGAAGGTGCAAAGGAAACTAAGGTTGACTATGAATCATTTGCAATTGACATCGTTCTTGAAGAGACCGCTAATCTTAGTGCAGTGAAAATCAGCAGCCTAAAGCTGGTTGAAGGAGCAAGTGTAGTCGGGCAACTTCCTGAGGTCCTTGACCTTAGACAACCTTACAAGTTCAAGATGAAAGTCTATGAAGAGGAGGAATGGACAATCAGTGCAGTGCAGCCGATCTCACGCTATATCAAGTGCCAAAACCAGGTAGGTGATGCGTCCATAGATGCAGAAAAGAAATTCGCAATAGTTTATGTTGTTGATAGTCAGCCTCTTGATAAAGTTGTCATCACCGATATAAAACTTGAACCGGAAGGATCGGAGGTCGTAAGCACGTCAGGATATGCCTATGAGAATGGACAGAGTTATCTGAAGGTTGAAGAATGTGTGTTCCCTATGGAACTGGACTGTACGCTGACGAGACATTTCAATGTTGTGTATAAATCCAAAGAGATTGATTGGGAGGTGCTCTTCCTTACAAAACCTGCAGAAATAGGGATAACAAGCATTAACGCATGGACCTATTGCGTTGAGATTGAAGGGAATACCTCGGGAAGCGGAACTCCTGTAATCGAATATCGCAAGGAGGGTGATGAGAACTGGACTCCAGCTGAGAATATCGAAATCGACGGCACAAGGGTAAAGACCGTGATATATGACCTTACAGAGGACACAGCCTTCAGCGCAAGGCTTGTATGCGGGGACAAGGTCAGCTCGGAGGAGAATTTCCGCACCGGCAGACCGGAGCAGCTTGAGAACATGGATTTCGAGACCTGGCATCAGGCCGACCCGCACGACTGCTGGTATCCTTTCCCTCAGGGCATGGAATCCGGAGTCTGGGGAACTGCAAATCCGGGCACGAACTTCCTCAATGCGATGAACCCTACCCGTCCTGAGTATGAGCATGTTGCAGTTCCCGGAGGCACGGCTGTAAGACTTGAGAGCATGACGCCGTTCGGCGTTTTTGCCGCTGGTAATATATTCTCCGGAAGATTCAACAAATTCTCATTCTCCGACATGACTGCATATCTCGAATGGGGAACTCCGTTCAAAGGCCGTCCATACTCGCTCAAGGGCTATCTCGACTATGCTCCTGTCCAGATTGACAAGACACAGGACAAGGTGAGCGGCAAACCAAACCCGCACAAGGACAAACTTGGACTGATGGATCATCTTCAGATTCTTGCGGTGCTCGTGGATGAGGCTGAAAATGAAGCAGATAAGGGACCTTTCCCTGTCGTAAGTACCAAGCCTGGGGTTCCTGACTTGAAGAATGACCCGCGTGTGATCGCTTTCGGCACCATAGAGAGTTCGGAAAATACAGAAGGTAAGTACAAGGAATTTGAATGTGTCCTGGAATATAAGGACAACCGGGAGCCGGATTATGTGATTGTGGTTGCATGTTCATCCCTTTGGGGCAACTATTTCACCGGTGGTGTCGGTTCTGTCCTGTATGTGGATGATTTCCAATTTGTTTACAGATAAATCAGGGAGCAGTTATGAAAAAAGTATTTCATCTTGCAATAATCGCAGCTCTTGCAGCTGGATGCCAGACCTTGGACATTCACCAGTCCATGGGTTCTCTCTCTGTGAGTCTTGAACCGGAAGTTAATGTGGAAGTCAAGGCCTGTGACGAGAATGCCAAGGAAAACTATATTGTGAGCATTACAAGTGACTCGTCAGTGTCCGGTCTTCCATATAAGTCTGCCTTCAAGGATTTCAAGCCTCTCTCCCTGCCTATGGGAACATACACTGTTTCTGCTGAGAATTGCACTGCTGCCGAGGCCGTAAGCGGTTATGGCCATAAGAGGCTCATGGGCACCAAGGATGTCATTCTCAGTTATGAGAATCCAAATCAGACCGTAAATCTTGACTGTGTCTTGGTTAATTCGCTCATTTCCATTATCTTTGACCCTTCTGTGACTGGAGTGTTCAATGACTTGAAAGTCACTGTCAAATCCGGGGACAGAAGCGTGGAAATCAAGGAGGGGGACGCGGTGAGAGAAGCATGGTTCAATCCGGCAGCCATATCCTGGACGATAAGCGGAGTCTCAAAAAAAACAGGGAAAACTGTTTCGCAGGAAGGAAACAGAACTCTTGAGGCAAGGCAGAACCTGAAAATTACCGTGAAAGTCACCTACAGTGACGGAATGATTTCAGGTAGCCCTGTGATAAACATTGATTCAAACATATCCAAATTGGATGAGAACAAAAACGACATAAACCCGTATAACTAATTGAATAATAACTTATAAGATTCTATACCATGAAAAAGTTCATTGTTTTTGCAGCTGCACTTGCAGCACTTGTATCTTGCAACAAAAGTGTAATTGTCTCATCAGTTGAGGCAGACGAGCCGGGATTCATTTCCCTTGGAATTTCAACCTCAGACGTAATGGTTGAGACAAAAGCTCTTGCTGCTAACACCAGCCTTGCCGGCTACAATATCACCCTTATCAATAAATCTACTTCGACAACGGTCTGGACAAAGGAATACGAAGCTGCCCAGGCAGATGCTGATGCCTGGAAAGTTGCTCCCGGGACTTACACCATCAAGGTGGAGAACAAAACCATGGATGAGGTGTATCCAGACAATACCAGTGCAGGTGAGGTCAGGATTGCCGGACAGACAGATGATGTGACTGTAACTACAGGTCATACAAGCACTTGCACCGTAAACTGCCAGCCTGTCAATGCTAAGGTTTCGTTCTGTGCTCCAAGTGAGTTCTCAAGCATATTCAAGAATCCTACTGTTAGCGTTAAAGGTGGTACACGTAATGTAAGCCTTGGTGCTGTGGGAGCATCGCAAGGAACCCCAGCGTTCTTCGAACCTGGCGAAATCACATGGAATCTCTCTGCCACAGTTGACGGTCAAAGCAAGGGCTATAGCGGCAAACTAACTCTTGTTGCTAAGCAGTGGAGCAAGGTTACCTTCGGCACTTCTTCTACTAACGGTGTTATTAAAATTACCATCAATGTTGACGGAACTATGACGGAAGTTGAAGTACCAGCTACAGTTGACCCGTTGCAATAGTTTTCAATTTATTCAAAATGAAACTTGATTCAAGACATATATTGATTCTTCTGGGCCTTACTTCGGCTCTGTCTTCCTGCGTGCAGTTCAGCGCGCAGGAAGGCATGGCTCAGTTGTATCCTCCTGTCTTTGAAGTCGATGCTACTGTCGAGGACCTTGCCCAGACCAAGGTCGCACCGGATGCTCCTGCTCCGGATGAACCTGCATTGTCGGACATACATTTTACCGTGAAGGATAAGGACGGGAATGTCGTTTATGAGCTCGAAGTTTGGGAGGCCCCTCTTAAGCTCCCTATCGGAGACTATTCGATTGAGGCTTACAGCGGTTCGAACGCATTCGGTTCCCCTTATTTCAAGGGAACGACTTCCGTTACCGTTGCGGGAGGCAAGGAGGAGACTCCTAAAATCACAATGAAACTGCAGAACGCATATCTGGCTGTTGGCCTTACGGAGACCCTTGCAAAGCATTTCAAGACCAGCGGCAACTGCATCAGAATCAGCACGGAATCAGCAAGCATAGACACCGGTTTGGACACCTATGTTTTCGTCCCTTCAGACCAGCAGCTGAGCATAGCCATCAGCGGCTCCTCCTCAGCCGACATAGCCAAAACCATCACCCACTCCCTTACAGCCCGCACCGCCGCCACCGCGACCTATCTCTCCTGCGACTTGACAAAAACCAACGCCCCGACCATCAAACTCAACGGCACTCCGGAGGCTTGGGGAACGGTAGGCTACATCCCGGTCGCAACTACGGAGAATATTTCTGAGAAAAATGTTG
Organism: uncultured Bacteroidales bacterium; assembly: GCA_945827785.1. Classification (GTDB taxonomy): domain Bacteria; phylum Bacteroidota; class Bacteroidia; order Bacteroidales; family UBA932; genus Cryptobacteroides. The sequence goes on from CALZOR010000001.1 coordinate 22,036, forward strand.
CGGAGATGAAATATTGGGCGTCATCAAATAACTGGACCAAGTCCGTTGAAGGTACTATAGTAGATATAGATGGGAAGAAATTAGTGAAATTCACAGGTCTTACACCTGGGGCTACATACAAGGTCCGTGCACAGATTGGTGCCCTGAATAGCAACGAAGTAAGTATGACGATGTCAACATCAGCCCTATCCATCAAAACCGCTGCTGCCCACACCTACACAAAGAACGAACTGGACGGAACCGACTTCACTGCCTCATTCAGCGTCGCTGAAAAATTTGGCGTTACTGAATCCAGCCTCCAGCTCTGCAAAACCGACGGAACAGTCCTAACAGTCCTCCGCAAAGTTGACCACCTTACCGGGACCTCCGCAGAATGGACCTCAGACGGTTCCGACCTCACCGGGCCAAGCGATTGGCCATATCTTCCTCAAGGGAACTATATCTTAAAAGGAACAGCAAGTCAAAACGGAGTAGAGGTCCATCTTGAAGAAAAAAGCATCACAGTTGATGACGAACCGACATTTACCGTCAATACTCCATCCGCGCACACAAGCTACAATACATATTTATCCTCAGGTGCAACGGCAGCTAACAATGAAGATGGCTCGACAATATACGGAATAACCAATAACGGGGTTAAAATTTCTAACAACATCCTTCAAAATGCCAATTACTCATCACTGATTGGAGGATACACCTACTTTATTGATGAGAAGCAAGTATATGAAGTCAACCAAGCCAACCAAACCTGGGCACCCCACGAAATCAAAGCCAAATACACCTTCGACGGAGTAACAGCCGCCTCTGCCCCTCTCACCTGCAATGTCACGGGGTTGCCGTATAAAAGTCAAACTCCAACCCAAACGAACTGGACGGGAAATGCAGGAAAGTGGGAAAGTTCTCAAGTTATTCTAAGTAACCAAACAATTCAAATCAAATTTTATACGCCAATAGATTGTAATATCAAAATAGACTACAAATTAAGGATTGATAGAAATACTTTGGGTAACACATTTTATATCTACTCAAATACATCCGAGGTTTATAAAAATGCACCAGCCTATAATACTGATAAAACATATAATGGAACTCTGGATAATAATGTAATGTTATACTCTTCAAATCCTGTTATTAAGTGCCAAAATGATCAAAGTTCAGCAAGTACAAGTCGCGTGTATATTTATTCTATTGGAGTCTACTATAGATAAATTTTATAATAGCCCTTTGCAATGATAGTAACTTAAAGGAACTAATAGCTATAGAAGAAGATATTGATTAATCCCATCCATGCAAAGCCTAACCGCCCCCTGTCATTCCGACAAAGGCCAAAGGCAGCATGGAAAAATCCCCTTCAGTCCCTCGACCGGAGGGGATTTTTCATCCCCTATCATACATCCGGAAAACCAGCCATTCCCCGGACTAATTTGCATTTTCGCTCACTTCGTCCGTAAAATCGGCCTTTTTCCCGGATAAAACAGCATTTTCGCTCATTTCGTCCGGAAAATCAGCCTTCCCCCGGACAAATCAGCATTTTCACCTTTGGATGAAGAGCAAATTGCAGCGGCAGATAGCTGCAGGCGGCATTGGCTCCCGAAAAGGGAGTATTCCCGGACGAAATGGGCCTTTTCCCGGACGAATCTTAAGCATTCTCACCTCGGGCCGCAGAGCAAGTTGCAGCGGCAGATAGCTGCAGGCGGCATTGGCTCCCGAAAAGGGAAGGGGCCCACGAAGTGGGAAGGACCGCCAGCGGCTACTGCCGCAGCAACATTAATATCAGCCACCCCTGTAATATCCGCAAAACCAATCATTTCCCGGACGAATCGGCATTTTTGCCCATTTCGTCCTTAACACCAGCCTTTCCCCGGACAAGCTTCAGTATTCTCACATCAATTTGCACAGCAAATTGCAGCGGCAGATAGCCGAAGGCGGCATTGGCTCCCGAAAAGGGAAGGGGCCCACGAAGTGGGAAGGACCGCCGGCGGCTATTTGCCGCTGCAACATTCATCGTAGTTTCGGCGCAGCCAAAGAATGTAATGTAAGACGAAATCCGAAGGATGCAGCCGAGGCATCTCTCAACCCAGCGAAATATGCTAAATTATTGCTATGTTTGCAGCCGCAATGGATAATGTTCAGAAACATAAGGATGCAGGATGCGGAATTGCGGAAAAGGTAATCTCGCTTGCAGGATTCATGGGATGCGGCAAGAGCACGGTTGGAAAGATTCTTGCCAGCCGGCTTGGTGCGGATTTCTATGACCTGGACACCCTGATTGAACAGAACGCGGGGATGACGATTCCCGAAATCTTTACTTCGCAAGGCGAAGAGGCATTCCGCCGCATGGAAGCGCAGACCCTGGATACACTCCTGGAAACCATGACAAACCGGAGAGCAGTGCTGTCGCTCGGCGGAGGAACCCTGACAACGGAACGCTGCCGGCAGCTGCTGCAAGGCCGCACCCTCTGCATATATCTCAAAGCCTCGGAAGACACCCTCGTGCGGAATCTGTCCGGTCAGGCTGACGGCAGACCCATGCTCGAAGGCGCACATGACGAAGCCACCCTCAGGGCACGCATAAGCAAACTGATGGCACTCCGCTCAAACATATACGAATCCTCCGCCACCCACACCGTCCAAGTCGATGCCCTCAAGCCTGAATCCATCGCCGACATCATCTCCAAAATCATAGCATAAGCCAGATACATCGTATCCGCTTGGAAAACAGCACCGACAAGATAGACATTGCCGGTCTGAACGTCATTTGCACCTTCATGAGAAAAATATACTGAGTTGTGGAAAAATTTGGAGTAAAGTGGAAGAATATGGAAAATTTTGTTTACTTTTGCGGTGATTAGCGTGAAAGTATAACAAAACCATGGTCAGATTTATCGGAGAATATACTGCAAAAGTTGACGACAAGTGGAGAGTAATCCTGCCTGCCGCCTTCAAAAGCATTATGCCTGCCGATTCCGACATGAGATTCGTAATCAGAAAGGAGAACTTCAGCGACTGTCTTGAAATGTTCACATATGCAGAATGGGAACGTCAGTCCGAGCAAGTCAGATCCAAACTCAACCCTGCCTTCAACAGGGAGCACGCTAAGTTTTGGAGAGCGTATATGTTCAACAGCAGCATAGTCGAGCCTGATGCAAAGCTCGGCCGCATCTCCATTCCAAGAAAGCTTCTTGAGATGATTGGCGTGAGCCAGGAAGGCACAGGCAAAGAAGTCGTATTCTCCGGCAACGATTACAAAATCGAGATCTGGGCCAAGGAAAAATTTGAACAGAACATCATTTCAAACGAAGAATTCTTATCAATTGCCGGTTCATTGTCAGAAAATCTCTAATAAGAGGAGGACCGGAAATGTCAGAATATCATACATCAGTTCTATTGGACGAAAGTGTAACCGCCCTCGTGCAGAACGTGGACGGAGTCTATGCTGATGCCACCTTCGGCGGAGGCGGGCACACTGCCGAAATACTTTCACGCTTATCACCAAAAGGCAGGGTGCTCGCGTTCGACCGCGATTCGGACGCATTGGCAAACAACATTGACGACCAAAGACTTACGTTGATACGCAGCGATTTCCGCTGGATACACAACCATGTCCTGCACCAGGGATATAATGAAGGAATCGATGGAGTCCTTGCCGACCTCGGAGTGTCCTCACACCAGTTCGACACAGCAGAAAGAGGCTTCTCCTTCCGCTACGACGCCCCGCTCGACATGAGGATGAACACGCAAGCCGAAATCAAGGCGGAAGACATCGTGAACGGCTACTCTCCCGAAGACCTCGAAAGGATATTGAGGCTGTACGGCGAGGTTGACTCCAGCAGGAGGATTGCTCAGATGATATGCTCCGCAAGGGACCAGGAGAGAATTGTCACCACGGCGCAGCTCGACAAGGCAATCGAAAAGGCGCTTCCGAAATTCGCCGAACACAAATTCCTTGCAAAAGTCTATCAGGCCCTGCGGATTGAGGTAAATCAGGAGATGAAGTCCCTTGAAAAATTCCTCAGCGGAGCCGCAGCCTCACTCAGGCCGGGAGGAAGACTGGTGGTGATTACATATCACTCACTCGAAGACAGGATGGTGAAGAATTTCATTAAGACCGGAAACATCGACGGAGTTGTGGAAAAGGACTTCTTCGGGAAGATAAACTCCCCTTTGAAAGCGGTGAACAAAAAGCCGATTCTCCCTCAGGAGAGCGAAATTGCATCGAACACCCGTGCCCGAAGCGCAAAACTGCGCATTGCAGAGAAAGGAGGTGAGAAATGAAAATTCCATGGGGAAAGATTGGAATGGCATCGGTCGAAGTCCTGAAATCAATCAGCCGAGGAGACATGGTTCTCCGAATGAGATTCGACAGACTGTTCCCGTACATCCTTCATCTCTTCCTGCTCGGATGCATAAGCATCTGGATGAGTTACAAGATTGAGCAGACCATCCTCAAAATGGAGAAGAACAAGGCACTGATTGAGGACCTGCAGATTGACAATGCAAAGAAAACATTCGAGCTGGTGGAGCTGAGCCGGATCAGCACGGTGGAGAAAATGCTCGAGGAACAAGGCTCGCCGGTAAAGGCTCCGGAAAAGCCGGCCGACATATTAAAATAGACGCAATACAGTTTCGCAGGCCTGCGAATCTGGAGAATAGAAAAAGATACGAAAATGGCTCTATTCAGAAATACGGATGACAATCAGAATTCAGACCACAGGATCAGCTGGACCTTGTGGCTGATTTACCTGTTGTTTCTGGGAGCCTCCATTTTGATTATCGGAAAAATAATCTACCTCCAGCTATTCTGGGAACCCGACAGCAAGTATCTCGAATACTTCGTCCCGAAAAGCGAAAAGAGGATAATCAGCCCCGAGAGGGGAGCGATTCTTGACTGCAACGGAAAACTCCTTGCGATTTCGACACCTCTGTACAACCTGTATATGGACTGTGCCATACAGCAGGATAATTTCGAAGGCAAGCCCAAAAAGATCAGGGACTCCCTCGAGACCGATTTCAGGAGCAACCTCAGGCTCATGTGCAACGGCATTGCGGAGGTTGCTGGCGAAGAGGGCAAGGACGGCAAATGGTACTACAATACCATCATCACGATGAGGGATTCCAAAAAGCCAGGCAGAAGAAACCTGCTTTTGGTGAGCGGACTGGACCACGCAAGCGTTGCAAAAATAAAAAAACTCCCTCTTGCCGAGAAAGGAAGCTACAAGAGCGGACTGAAATTCGACAAGAATGAAACAAGGCAATATCCATACGGCAGCCTTGCATACAGAATTATCGGGGATGTGAAAGTGGACAAGGATGACCCCGAAAGGAACAGATTCGTGGGCATCGAAGGACAATATGACTGGGCACTCCACGGGAAGGAAGGCCTGGAGTGGATGAAGGCGACAGACAAGGGAAGGATTGTGAATCCGGACAGTACAGTTGTCAAAGCAGAGGACGGCAAGGATATCCGCACGACGTTAGACATTGATATACAGGATATTGCCGACAGGGCACTGAGGCGTCAGATTCAGGACAACGAAGAGATTGAGGGAGGCTGCGTCATACTCATGGACGTAAAAACCGGTGCAATCAAGTCCATGGTCAACCTCTACCGCAACAAAAGAGGCGATATTGGAGAGTATTTCAACATGGCAATCGGAAGAGCCGGAGAACCGGGGTCAGTTTTCAAGGCAGTAACCCTTTCCATCCTGCTCGAAGACGGCAAGGTCAGCCTCGGCGATGAGATTCCGACCAACGGAGGTCAGACCGATGAAATGAAGAGGATGAAAATCCCTTATGATGAAACCATCAGAAGATATGAGGCGAATGAAAAGAAAAAGACGATAACGGTTCTGGACGGATTCAAGAAATCCTCCAACTATGTATTCCGCTACCTGACTCTCGAAAATTACAGAAACCAGTCGAAGGAATATATCAGCAGGCTGTATGAATACAAGCTCGGAGAAGCAGTGAAGTTCGACCTCACGGAGAAGGGAGGGACATTCCCTTCGCTTCCGGATCCGGAAAGCAAGTACTGGACATTGACTGACCTTGCATCCTGCGCCATAGGCTACACCGTGAAGGAGACGCCGCTGAACATTCTGACCTTCTACAACACGATTGCAAACAAGGGCAAGATGATGCGGCCATACATAGTCGATTCTTTCGAGGAAGACGGCAAGACTGTGAAGAGATTCAAGCCTGAAATCCTCAGCGGTTCAATTTTCTCGAAGGCGACCGCGGATACGCTTACCAAGGCGCTTACCGCTGTGACTCAGGAAGGTACGGCAATGAGACTGAAGAATGCCAAAAGCATTGTTGCCGGAAAGACAGGAACCGCCAGGGTTGTACTGCTCAACGAAGAAAGGGGCAAGAGCAACAGCCCGTATATCAGCGAGGACGGGAAAAGGAAGTTCCAGGCGACATTCGTTGGATTCTTCCCTGCCGACGAACCTAAATACTCGGCAATCGTCACGATATACACAAAGCTGACGAAAAGCCAAAGCTATGGAGGTGGAAACATCCCAGCCAAGGTCCTGAAGGAAATCGTGGATGATGTGTGGGCGTTGGACAGCAGTTGGGGAAGCAGGATAGGCAAGGAAGGGAAGGTGCCCCAGATGAGCGAAAGGTACATAGGGACCGGAGAGAATTCCAACGGCGCAGTGCCTGATCTGAAGGGACTGGGACTGAAGGATGCGATTTATGCAATTGAAAACAATGGATACAGATGTGTCTATGAAGGAATGGGGCATGTTGCCAGCCAGACTCCTGCTGCCGGCACACGAATACGTAAAGGTGAGACGGTTAAAATTATATTGAAATGATAATAAGCAAAATAACAGAAGGATGCCGGATAGTCAGTCTTGAAGGAAGGACTGACACGGAAGTGCTTTCAGTGTGCAGTGACTCAAGGAAGGTCGAAGCCGGAAGCATGTTCGTGGCTGTGCGCGGCTTCGCCGTCAATGGACATGATTTCATTGAGGGGGCGATTGCAAAGGGTGCCTGCGCCATAGTCTATGATGATCCGTCGGCCATCTCTTCAATGGCTGAGGGAGTAACCTATATCCGTGTGGAATCATCGAGGGGTGCGCTCGGAATCATCGCTTCTAATTTTTATGACCGTCCCTCGGAGAAACTCACTCTTGTCGGAATCACGGGAACAAACGGGAAAACTACCACGGTTACCCTTCTCTACAGGCTGTTCACACGCCTCGGATACAACTGCGGCCTGCTTTCAACCATTGCAAACTATGTCGGCAGCAAGGGGACCGAAGCTGTCAATACGACATCCGACCCGCTGACAATCAATTCGCTGATGAGCCAGATGGTGGAAGAAGGATGCCAGTGGTGTTTCATGGAGGTGAGTTCCATAGGGGTGGAACAGGAAAGGATTGCAGGTCTGAAATTCAAGGCCGGAATCTTCTCCAATCTGACTCACGACCATCTAGACTACCACAAGAGCTTTGCAGAATATCTCAGGTGCAAGAAACTATTCTTTGACAATCTGCCTTCCGATGCCTTTGCCATCGTGAACATTGACGACCGCAACGGGGAGGTGATGGTGCAGAACACCAGGGCACATAAGGTAAGCTACTCGCTCCGTGGGATGGCGGACCACACTTGCAGAGTCATGGAAATGAGCTTTGACGGTATGCTCCTGAAGCTTGATTCAACAGAGACATGGTGCAGACTCACAGGCACTTACAACGCATATAACCTTCTTGCAATATATACCACTGCCGTTGTACTCGGGGCAGACAAGGATGAAGTCCTCCTTGCTCTCAGCACCCTCGGTCCAGCACCAGGCAGGCTGGAAAACATGAAGGGTCCCAAGGATATTTCAATAATAATAGACTATGCCCACACTCCGGATGCCCTTGAAAACGTGCTGAAGACCCTGAGGGAAATCGCTCCCGAGAGAGAGCTTGTCTGCCTGTTCGGATGCGGAGGTGACAGGGACAGGACTAAGAGGCCGGAAATGGGATCGATAGCCCAGAAATATGCCGACAGGATAATCGTGACATCGGACAACAGCCGCAGCGAAAACACTGCGGACATAATGGCGGACATCAAAACAGGCATGGACTTCAAGGGAAGGGCCAAATCCCTCTTCATCGAAGACCGTGCGGAGGCAATAAGGACAGCGATAGCGGTGGCGACACCGGGAGCTACGATCCTGCTCGCCGGCAAAGGTCATGAAACCTACCAGATAATAGGAAAAGAGAAAAGACATTTCGACGAAAAGGAAATCGTCGCACAGATAAACAAGGAATACGACCAGCAATAGACAGGGGAAATTATGATATACCATCTTTTTGAATTTCTTTCAGACTTTGACATCCCTGGACAGAGGCTCTTTACCTACCTGTCTTTCAGGGCAATACTTGCATTTACAGCAGCTCTGCTGATTGCAATTTTCGCCGGGAAACGCATCATCCGCATGATTCAGAAGAAACAGATTGGGGAGGAAATCCGGGACCTCGGACTCGAAGGCCAGATGCAGAAGAAAGGCACACCGACAATGGGAGGAATCATCATTTTCCTTGCCATCATCATTCCTGTACTCCTGTTTTCCGACCTGACTAACATATATTCCATCCTTCTGATTATCAGCACCGTATGGTTCTTCTTCATCGGTCTGAGCGACGATTACATCAAAGTGTTCAAGAAAAAGAAGGAAGGCCTGAGCCCGAAAGCAAAGCTTGTGGCACAGACTATTATCGGACTTATGATCGGTATTACGGTCTGGCTTAGCGACGACATCGTGGTGAGAGTGAACGTTCCCGCAACCAACACTGTATCATCGATTTACAACGCAGGCGACAGTCTGACCGTCGATACTTCCAGAGCCGTGCAGGACAATGCATGGCAGCAGGAAGACATGATAAAAAGCACAAAGACGACCATTCCTTTCGTCAAGAACCATGAATTCGACTATAAGTGGCTCTCCCCTTTCAAGGGTGCGGCAGGATGGTATTGCAAATGGGCAATCTACGTGCTTATGATAGTGCTCGTCATTACGGCCTGCTCAAACGGAGTGAACCTCACTGACGGAATGGACGGACTTGCAACGGGTACATCGGCAATCGTTGGAGTGGTCCTGGGTATATTCGCTTGGCTCGGAGGTAATGTTGTAAATGCCAATTACCTGAATATCATGTATATACCGGGAAGCGGAGAGATTGCCGTATTCATGGCGGCCTTCGTCGGAGCCCTGATCGGCTTCCTCTGGTACAATGCCTTCCCGGCCCAGGTTTTCATGGGAGACACCGGAAGCCTTATGCTCGGAGGAATAATCGGAGTGTGTGCAATCCTCATCAGGAAGGAGCTGCTTCTGCCAATCCTCTGCGGCATCTTCTTCGTTGAGAGCCTGTCAGTGATGATGCAGACCTTCTATTTCAAGCTGACAAAGAAGAAATACGGTCAGGGACGCAGGGTGTTCAAGATGGCACCTCTTCACCACCATTTCCAGAAAGAAGGCATTCCTGCCCTGATCACATCTCCGGCCAAGGCCATCCCGGAGGCAAAGATTGTAGCGAGGTTCTGGATTATCGGAATCATCCTCGCCGTCGCAACCATAGCAATGTTGAAACTTAGATAACACATAGGTAATATAATGAAAAGAATCGTAGTTTTGGGCGGAGGAGAAAGCGGAGTAGGTTCTGCTGTCCTTGCAAAAGTCAAAGGCTTTGACGTATTCCTCTCAGATATGGGGAAAATCGCCGAAAAATACATTGAAGTGCTCAAGGAATGGGAAATTCCTTATGAGGAGGGAGGCCATACAGAGGAGAAAATCCTGAATGCATCCGAGGTCATCAAAAGCCCCGGAATCCCGTCCACGGCTCCAATGGTGCAGAAAATCGAGGAAAACGGAATCAATATAATCTCCGAAATAGAGTTTGCGGGAAGGTATGACAGTGCAAAGAAGATTTGCATTACCGGAAGCAATGGAAAGACAACAACGACATCCCTGATCTACTACCTGCTCCAGCAGGCCGGCCTGAACGTGGGACTGGGCGGAAATATCGGCAAAAGCTACGCCTTCCAGGTGGCAACCGAGAAACACGACATCTATGTTCTGGAACTGAGCAGTTTCCAGCTCGACAATGTATATGATTTCAAGGCGGATATTGCCATCATAACCAACATTACCCCCGACCATCTTGACAGGTACGACCACAAGATGGAGAATTATGTCAGATCCAAGTTCAGGATAACTAGGAACATGTCCGACGAGGACTGCTTCATTTTCTGCTCCGATGACGAAATCACAATCAACCACCTCAACCAGATTGTAATCCAGGCGAAGAAACTTCCTTTCACACAGAAGACGGAGGTGGAACAGGGAGCATTCGTCAAGGACGAGAAGATGGTCGTGAAATACAGGGACAGCGAATGCGACATTTACCTTCAGGAACTTGCCCTGGGAGGAAAGCACAATGTCTATAATTCCATGGCGGCGGCAATTGCAGCGAAGGTCATGGACATTGACAATGAGACCATCAGACATTCCCTGGCAACCTTCCAGGCAGTCGAGCATAGGCTTGAGAAAGTCCTGAGCATCAAGGATGTACTGTATATCAACGACTCGAAGGCAACGAACGTCGATGCGGCATGGTACGCCCTCGAATGTCAGACAAGGCCGGTGGTCTGGATAGTTGGTGGAAAAGACAAGGGCAACGACTACACCTGCCTTCTGCCTCTTGCAAAGGAGAAGGTAAAGGCGATGGTGTGCATGGGCGTGGACAACCACAAATTTCACGACAGCTTCACCGACGTCGTTCCGGTTATCAAGGACGTCAAGTCAGCTGAAGAGGCTGTCAGGGTTGCGAGCAGCCTTGCAAGTCCCGGCGACGTGGTGCTCCTGTCACCATGCTGCGCAAGCTTCGACCTGTTCAAGAGCTATGAAGACAGAGGAAGGCAGTTCAAGGAGGCTGTAAGAAACCTTTAGGATGGATAGTACCACGACACCAAAAAGAAGCAAGTTCTGGAACTTCATTGACAACATTGAGGGCGACAAAGTTGTCTGGATTGTCGTGCTTATGCTCATCATGATTTCCGTCCTCGCCATTTTTTCTTCCACTCCGCTTCTCAAGGACGGAGGGAAAGACAGGATTGACATCATCAAGGACCAGCTTATCGTGACCGGACTTGGCTTGGGATTGATATGGGTGATTTACAAGCTCGACAGCCTGAAAATCAACACCATAAAGCTTTTCATGTTCTGTTCGCAGCTCGGATTTGCGGCATCCTTCATTCTTTTGCTCATACTGGACCTGCATCTGAACCTTGGATTCATAAGGGCAGAGCACATCAACGGTGCATGGAGGACGCTGAAAATGTCTGGTCTTCAGATACATGTATTCGAATTCGTGAAAGTGGCCATGGTGATGTATGTAGCCTGGGCCTGCCACAATTTCAAGAAAGACCAGGAAATGATTGCACAGGGGAAGGAATCAACCGTGCTGACGCTTGCAAACGAGCTTGGCAAGACCCGTTACTTCGCCTTCCTTGCCAGGCCTTTCTGGAAGAGGGTTCTGTATATGTACGTCCCGGCTGGACTCACAAGCGTGATGGTGCTTGTGGGAAGCGGTTCTAGCGGACTTTTCATCGGAGCCATCCTTCTGGCTACTTTGCTTATTGGAGGAATTCCGATCAGGGAAGCACTGATTGGAGGGGCAATTGCGATTGGAATGCTGTTCGGCGCTTTTGGTCTGTACAAGGCCAGTGACGGCAAGCTCATGAAAAAATTCGAGCGCTTTGAAACCATGGAAAGCAGGGTCGGGGCAAAATACGACACCCAAAGGCTCTCGACATTGAAACCTCTTTCGAAAGAGTTCTATGAAGAGAAAGACAGAATCCAGCAGCCTTATGGAGCAAAGGTCGCAATCCATGAAGGCGGCATTGCGGGCAAGGGCAGCGGAAACAGCACCCAGAAATACATAGTCAGCAACATCTACGGAGACTACATGTTCAGTTTTCTGATTGAAGAATACGGACTCTGGGGAGCAATTATCCTGCTCATCCTCTACGTCAGTCTCCTCGCAAGAGGGTCGCAGATTGCAAGGATGTGCACCAAGGAGTTTACCAAACTTGCCGTCGGGGGCCTTTCTCTGCTTATTACAGGTCAGGCATTCATGCATATGTTCGTGAATGTGGACATAGGTCCTATGACAGGACAGACTTTACCTCTGGTCAGCCACGGTGCATTTGCCTTTCTGATGTTCTGCATAGCCTTCGGTATTATCCTGAACATCAGCAAGTTGACCAAGAACCAGATGAATCTGGCACAGGAGCAGGCTCAGCCGATTTACGAGAGGGAAAAAGATGATATCCAGGCAAGTATGGACATTCTCGACAGACTGGACAGCGGTGATCTTGAAGATCAGATTGATAATTTGGATGATTTATGATTTTATAATATGGACTCATATAAAAAAATAAAGGCGATAATCAGCGGAGGCGGAACGGGAGGCCACATCTTCCCTGCCCTTTCCATCGCAGGAGAGCTGAAGGAATTGAATCCTGAAACTGAGATCCTGTTTGTAGGAGCCCAGGGAAGGATGGAGATGGAGAAAGTGCCTGCAGCCGGTTATGAAATAATCGGCCTCCCTGTTGCAGGACTTCAGCGCAAGCTTACCCTGAGCAACCTGGCCCTGCCGTTCAAGGTGGTCAGGAGTGTGAGGATGGCAAGGAAAATCCTGAAGGAATTCAGGCCTGACATCGCAATCGGAGTGGGCGGATATGCAAGCGCTCCCCTGCTCTGGGCAGCGGAAAGCCTTGGTATTCCGACACTTATCCAGGAGCAGAACGGATATGCCGGACTTACTAACAAGATTCTCGGCAAGAAGGCAAAGAGTATATGCGTTGCATATGAAGGAATGGAGAGATTCTTCCCTGCTGACAGGATAGTCATCACCGGCAACCCTATCAGAAAGGAAATCGTCCCGGCCACGGAGCAGACCAGGAAGGAAGCCATTGAGTATTATGGACTTAACCCGGATAAAAAGCACATTTTCATTGTAGGGGGAAGCCTCGGAAGCGGTACGCTCAACAATGCGATGAAGCAATGGATTGAGGGCGGATGCCCGGGCGGAGAGGATGTGGAAGTTATATGGCAGTGCGGAAAATATTACAAACCTTCCGTGGATGAATTCATGGATCGCAAGAGAAAGTCGGGCATCAGTCTTGATTCGGTGCGTCATTTCGATTTCATCACAAGGATGGACCTGGCCTATGCCTGCGCCGACTTGGTGGTTTCGCGTTCCGGAGCAAGCTCGGTATCAGAGCTTTGCGCCATGCATAAGGCAGTTATTTTCGTGCCTAGCCCGAATGTGGCCGAGGATCATCAGACGCACAATGCCATGGCTCTCGTCCGCAAGGAGGCTGCCATGATTGTGAAGGACTGCGATGCTGCTGATTCGCTTATGACAACCGCATGCAAGGTCGTACATGAGACAGAATGTCTGAAGAAAATGGAGAAGAACATCGCATTGCTGGCACTTCCTGATGCCGCAAGAACTATTTCGGATGAGATTTATAAAATCATAGGATAACATGGCAGATTACAAGAACATATATTTCATCGGTATCGGAGGCATAGGCATGAGCGCCATTGCAAGATACTATAACAAAAAGGGTTACAAGGTTTCAGGCTATGACAAGACTCCGTCGGAGCTTACCGCGGCGCTTGAGTCTGAAGGGATTGCCGTCCATTATGAGGACAATGTTGACTTTGTTCCGAAGGATGTGGAGGGAACCCTCGTGGTCTATACCCCTGCCATCCCTCATGACATGGGAGAGCTTGTATATGTGAATGAACATGGATACCGGGTTATAAAAAGGTCGAGGACCCTCGGGGAAATTGCAAAGGGACAGGCCTGCCTTGCAGTATCCGGGACACATGGAAAGACTACGACAAGCACCCTGCTTGCACATATTTTCCAAAGCAGCGGAGAAGGCTGCTCCGCATTCCTCGGAGGCATTTCCAAGAACTATGACACCAATCTTCTGACAAGCGCCAATCCCGTCATCGTGGCCGAGGCCGATGAGTTCGACAGGTCCTTCCTTCAGCTCTTCCCACAGATTGCCGTGATCACTTCGATGGATGCCGACCATCTGGACATATACGGGGACAGGAAGCACATCGTCGAGGCCTTCAAGGCCTTTGCAGGACAGACCTCGGGATATATAATCAAGAAATATGGTCTTGAAATCGGCAAGGAAGATACTAAGGCTCAGATACTTACCTACTCCTATGACAATCCGGATGCAGATTTTCACGCAAGCAATATTAGCAAGGACGAGTGCGGATATTTCACCTTCGACCTCTGCTACACCGGCAAGGTGCTTGGTGGCTGCAAGGTGGGAGTGCCCGGATGGGTGAACGTGGAAAATGCCGTGGCAGCGAGCGCAATCGCCCTTACCTACGGCATCGCTCCTGAAAAGGTGCGTGAAGCCCTTGCTTCATTCCAGGGTGTGAAAAGGCGTTTCGACATCCATGTCAACACTCCAGAATGTTCATACATAGACGATTACGCCCACCATCCGAAGGAAATCTCATCGGCCATCAGCTCAATGAGGGAGATATTCAGTGGCAGGAAGCTCACCGCAATATTCCAGCCTCATCTTTACACCCGCACAAGGGACTTTGCCGATGAGTTCGCACAGGCTCTGAGCGCAGTTGACAAGCTCATCCTGCTGGACATATATCCTGCCCGCGAGGAGCCGATTGAGGGTGTGGATTCCTCCATCATCTTTGACAAGGTGACATGTCCGGACAAGGTGCTGCTGAAGAAGGAGGAACTGATGGATTACCTCGCACAGGAGCCGGTTGACACTCTCATCACCTTCGGTGCAGGCAATATCGACCGTTTCATTGAGCCGATAACTGCAATGCTCAAAAAGAGAATAGAGAAATAGATTATGAAAAAAGTCACCAGATACATTCTTTCAGGAGTCCTGGGCGGAGTGCTTGCACTTTGCATGGGGGTGACTTTCATTGCCGGGCAGTCCTCACGCAAACCAATAAGATGCAAGGGCATAAATGTCGTCATAACAGACAGTTCCACGAATCATTTCGTTTCGGGAGCGGATGTCAGGACCTTCATAGAGAAAAGCTATGGAGATGTCAGAGGAAGGCAGATTGACAGCCTCAACCTGACACGGATTGAGCAGATTGTGGACAGCAGAAGCGCTATCTTCAAGAGCCAGGCCTATGTCACCCGTGACAGCATGCTCAACGTTCTTGTGACACAGAGAAAACCGATTGTGCGCTTCCAGAAGAGCGACGGAGGCTTCTATGCAGATGCAGAAGGGTGCATATTCCCGCTTCAGAATTCCTATGCCTCACATGTCCAGATAATTGACGGGGACATCCCTCTCAAGGCCAACAGCGGACACAAGGGATATATCGAAGACCCGAAGGAGATGGAATGGTTCAGGAAAGTGATGGATGTGGTCAATTATATAGAAAAGGAGAGGACATGGAGGGACAAGGTCGTCCAGATTCATGTAGAGAAAAACGGGGAACTGATTCTGATTCCGAGGGAAGGACGTGAAAGATTTCTTTTCGGACAGCCTTGCAGAATTGAGGAAAAGTTCTCCAAAATGGAGAAATATTATACTTACATCGCCCCGTCCAAAGAGGAGGGATATTACAGGTCAGTGGACCTGAAATATGAAGGACAGATTGTATGCAGGAGCCGATAATTAGTGGGAACAAAAGTGGAAAGACTCACAAAATATTGATAATAAATATAATATAAATATGGGCATATCAGAAAAATACATCGTCGCAATCGACTTGGGTACATCCAAGACAGCTCTGACAGTTGCCAAGGTCAGCGGGGAGGATGTACAGATTATCTATTACAAGGAGGTTCCTTCAAGCGGAATCCGCTACAGCGGTGTCTTCAATGAATCTTCCGTTACCGGAGTGCTTTCCCAGGCTATCCACGAGGCTGAGGAAGAACTTGGCATCAAGATTACCTCTGCGGTAGTCGGTATGCCTAAATTCCCTGTGGTCCAGCAAATCAATACCGCAGTAATGCAGGAAAGAGGAGAGGACTGCGATATCACGGCAGAAGATATTGCCTACCTGAAGAACTTTGCAGAGAGTTCATATCCTCTGGCCGACCCTCAGAAGGATGCCATCTACGGTGCCGTTGCACAGTCGTTTTCAGACGGAGAAAATTTCCAGATTATCGAGAGCGACATCATCGGCATGACCGGGGACAATCTCGAGGGCAATTTTAAGATTTTCATCGGCAACAAACGTTCGCTCAACAAGATTGACCATGTCATGAACAGGGTGGGGATTCCTGCCATAAGAAAATATTTCACGGCTGACTCAACGGCAAAGGCTGTCCTGTCTGATTCAGAGATGGAAAACGGGGTTGCCCTCATCGACTTCGGAGGCGGATGTACCTCTGTATCAATCTATCACGGGAGTATAATGCGTCACTATGCATCCATCCCGTTCGGAGGAAAGAATATCAGCGATGACATCAAGACCGAGTGCCAGATCAGCGACATCCTGGCAGAGAACATAAAGCTCGGCTACGGGGCCTGCATGCCGGAAAAACTCCAGAACCTGAGCGAGAAAATCATACACATCAGGAGCAATTCTGCCGACCCGGACAAGCAGCTTCCGGTGAAATATCTCTCGGAAATCATTACAGCGAGGGTGGAGGAAATCATCATGGCCATCCTCTACGAAATTGAACAAAGCGGCTTTGCAGACATGATAAGAAGCGGAATTGTCGTTACCGGAGGTGTCGCCCAGACGGCCAACCTCGGCAATTACATATACGACATTTCAGGTTATAAGGTCAGGACCGGCTACCCTAAGGGACTGTTTTCATGCCAGGGCTGCGACGGCATTACCGACACGTCGGCTACGACATCGGTCGGTCTCATCCTGGCGGCTCTCGAGGACAAGGGCATCAACTGCGCCATCAACAGCGAGGACTTCACAAATGCTACCGTAACCGTTGAGAACTCGGACAAAGCGGCTGACCAGCAGGATGTTGAAGCTGAGAAACCGGATGAGGGCGTACAGCAGACCCTGCTGGAATTCGAGACTGTGGAGCCCGAACCGAAGCCTAAGGGTGAGAGTAAGCCGGAAACCAGGGCCAAGCCTAAGATGAGATGGACACAGAAGGTTGTGAACACACTCTTCAATCTTTATGACAATGCCAATGATGAAACACCGCAAGCATAGGAGGACTGACAATGGAATACAATGAGAATATAGAAAATATGGATATCACCCCGGCTGACTGGATTCCTGAAAAATCCATCATCAAGGTCATCGGAGTAGGTGGCGGCGGTTGCAATGCCGTCGATTATATGTACAGGCAGAGAATCGAGGGCTGTACCTTTGTAGTCTGCAACACTGATGCTCAGGCACTTGAGAGCTGCGCTGTCCCGATCAAGATCCAGCTTGGAGAAGGTCTGGGCGCCGGCTGTGACCCTACAAAAGGCCGTAATGCAGCCTTGAATTCCCAGGATGAGATTGCTGCAAAGGCTCTTGAAGGGACTGAAATGCTGTTTATCACCGCGGGAATGGGCGGTGGTACCGGCACAGGTGCCGCACCTGTGATTGCAGCAATGGCAAAGAAGAAGGGCATCCTTACCGTGGGAGTGGTTACCCTGCCTTTCAAGAGCGAAGGTTGCGAATCGGCTTCCAAAGCTGTTGACGGAATCAACGAGCTTGAGAAAAATGTTGACAGTCTGCTGATTATCAATAATGAAAAACTCTATGATTTCTATGGCGACCTTCTGATTCAGGATGCCTTCCCGAAGGCTGACGAGGTGCTTGCCACAGCTGTCAGGGGCATCACTGAAATCATCAAGAAGAAGGGACATATCAATGTGGATTTCAATGATGTACGCACGATGATGAAAAACAGCGGCATGGCTCTGATGGGCTGCGGAACAGGTACCGGAGACAACCGTCTGGAGGATGCTGTGAAGAACGCGCTCGAATCCCCTCTTCTGAACGATTTCGACCTGAAGACTGCCAAGTACGTGCTTATCAACATCACTGTGGGAAGGAACGAGAAGGGTGTGAAGATGACTCAGCTTGACGAAATCAACAAACTCATTGACAGGTACACCGGCAATGCCAACAACTTCAAGACCGGTATCGTGTTCGATGACGATCCGGCTTTCGGCGACAGGGTGAACATCACGGCGATTGCCACGGGATTCAAGATGGGCATGCTGGACCAGATTACAGATGCGAATCTGGGGAACATCATCTGGATTGATGAGAATTACAGATATCTGAAGAATAATTCCTCCGATGAAGAAATCAGCCTCCCGGAAATCAGAAGCGAGAAAATCGGCTACAACAATGCGGCTGTCCGGAAAAAGAATCTGTTCGAAGGCGGCATGAAGCCTGTGCTGATTGTTTCCGAGGGGCAGAATCGCAGCGAGCTTGAGAATACTGCCGCAATCCGCAGGAAAGCGCGCGGTCTGTCCACTCAGGCGGAATAAGACTATTCACAATTCAGCAAGGCGATGACCTGCTCGACGGAGAGGGCGTTTTCGACTCGGAAAATGCCACTGGCGGAGCGCTGAAGGCTGTCCAGATGGGCGCCGCTGCCGAGCGCTTCTCCCAGGTCGCGGGCAAAGGCGCGTACATAAGTGCCCTTGCTGCAGGCAATCCTTACGACTGCACGGGGAAGGCCTAGGGCACTGTTGTCTGTTACGTTTATTCTTGATGAGGCGGTGCTGTCTTCAGATTGCCCGGAGGTCCGACTTGACGCAGGGGCCGTCTTTTCCGCAGGGTTGTTTGCCTGCATGCAGGCCGCTGCCGAGAATGAAAGCAGTTCCAAATCTGTTATCCTTATGCGGCTGCAACGGATAAGGTCCTTTGCCGCATCGTCCATCGAGCCGCCTTCCTTGTGTATCTTCCTGGCAAGTTCATAGGCCCTCACCCCGTCAACAGATTTGGCGGAAAACAGAGGCGCAACCTGGTCCTGCTCTCCGATAAAGCCTGCAAGAGCCTCACGGACAGCACTTTCCGTGATATGGGAATATGGAAAGAATCTGTCAATTTCCTTTTCAAGGTCATAGGAAGGAGTGGTTGCGCCGAAACTTATGCCGGCCACATACTCCTTGTCGTGAGCCTGAAGCGACTCCGCAAGTTTGGTTGCATTGCCTATGCACACAAGAAGCACTCCCGTAGCCAGAGGGTCGAGAGTGCCTGCATGTCCGACTTTCAGATTTTTCTTGCTGAAATGTCTGATGGAAGCAAATTTTATTTTCCTGATTACATCGGCGGAAGTCCACCTGTAGGGTTTGTCAACAGGGATGATGAGGCCACCGGGATAATCTTCTATATTGTGTGAGAGGCCTTTGTCCTGCCTCGTTGGGATATATGCTTCCAAAATGTTATGTTTTTCTGATGGTACAATCCTGAAGATTGTCAGAACTGCTCAATCTTAGCAACTCTGCGCTGGTGTCTTCCGCCCTCGAACGGGGTTTCAAGCCAGGTTCGGGTGATTTTGAGAACCTCCTCGAAAGGGATGAATCTTGCAGGCATAACAAGTACATTGGCATTGTTGTGCTGCTTCAGAAGGGCCCCTATTTCCTCGCTCCAAGCAAGGCCGGCACGGACGCCGATGTGTTTGTTCAGGCACAGAGCCATGCCGTTTCCGGTGCCGCACATCGCGATACCGCCATCGACATCTCCCTTAGCAACCGCCGTTGCAAGAGGATGGGCTACATCCGGATAGTCCATGCTGTCGGTGGAATCCGTTCCGAAATTCACTACTTCATGGCCACATTCCTCCAGCCACGCAATCAGTCTGGTCTTATATTCGAAACCGGCGTGATCACTACATATACCTATCTTCATAATTATATCTGAATAAAAATTCAACAACCAAGAGTAGCCTTGATGAACTCAATCCTGCGGCCGAACTCCTCTTTTCCGATGAGGGTGACTATGTCAGCAATTCCAAGTCCGCTGGAAGCACCCACGAGGGCAAGTCTCAGACAATTCATGACCTTGCCCATAGGCCACTCGTTGCCGCGGATAAATTCCTCAAGCGGTCCCTCGAGCGACTCCTTGGTGAACTCTCCGTCGAAAGCGAGAATGAAATCAGCCACCTTGAGAGCAAGGCTGTAATTTTCCTCTTTCCAGAACTTTGCTGCATCCTTCTCCACAAACGAAGTTGGGCTTACAAAGAGGTATGAAGCTATATCCCAGAAATCGGCAACGAACGAAGCCCTTTCCTTTATGAGCCCGACAATGCGGAGGACATAGTCGCGGGTAAAGATATGATTCTGGAAATCAGCACCTTGAGCGCTCATCTGCGAGCCTGCAGTAAGGGCACATTTTGCACAATCGACAATCTGCATGCCCTTGGACTCGAGAATCGGGATGTAGAGCTCGGTAAGTTCCTCAGCAGTCTTGGTCCTGAGATATTCCTTATTGTACCATTTTGCCTTGTCAGGATTGAACCTTGCACCTGACTTAATCACTCTCTCAAGAGAAAAAGCTTCGATGAGCTCCGGCATGGTGAAAAGTTCCCTGTCATCTCCGGGGTTCCAGCCAAGCATCGCAAGCAGGTTCACGAAAGCCTCAGGGAAATATCCGTCCTCACGATAGCCTCTTGACACCTCACCCTCGGCATTGGTCCATTTAAGAGGGAAGACAGGGAAACCGAGGCGGTCTCCGTCTCTCTTGGAAAGCTTGCCTTTCCCGTCCGGTTTCAGAAGGAGTGAAAGGTGAGCAAAGCGTGGCATGGTGTCCGTCCAGCCGAATGCCTCATAAAGAAGGTAATGCAGCGGAAGCGAAGGCAACCACTCCTCTCCCCTTATGACTTCGGTGATTTCCATCAGATGGTCATCCACGATGTTTGCCAAGTGGTAGGTCGGAAGTTCGTCGGCCCTCTTCCAAAGAACCTTGTCGTCAAGAGTAACGGTATTTACCTCGACATGGCCGCGAATCAGGTCATCCATCTTCACTACCCTGCCCTCCGGCATCTTGAAACGGATTGTCCAGTCTGTGTGGCTCTCAAGAAGCGGCCTCCACTCGCTCTCAGGCATTGAGAGGGAGTTGCGCAGCTCCATGCGTGAAGTATGGTTGTAGATGAAGGTCTTGCCCTCAGCCTCAAGAGCCGCCCTCTTTGCGGAAAGTTCCTCGGCTGTGTCGAATGCATAATATGCAAAACCCTTTTCTACAAGTTCCTCGGCATATTTGCGGTAGATGCTCTTTCTCTGGCTCTGCCTGTATGGAGCATGCGGATGACGCTCCGAAGCCGTTTCCACCACATTTCCCTCAGAGTCAACGCCTTCATCCGGAATAATGCCGCACCAGTTGAGTGCTTCGATTATATATTTCTCAGCTCCAGGAACGAACCTCTGGGAGTCTGTATCCTCTATTCTTATGATGAAATCGCCTCCGTGCTGCTTAGCATAGAGGTAGTTGTAGAGCGCTGTCCTGACGCCTCCCATGTGGAGCGGTCCGGTTGGTGACGGCGCAAATCTCACGCGAGTTCTTCTTGTCATTTTTTCCATGAATTATGCGGTTTCGTACACCGCGCACAAAACCGCCGCAAAATTAATAAAAAACTCCATTAGTACAATAGAATGCTAACCCCGGCAACTCCCATACAGTCGTTGTTCATCCCCCTGGTGTGACATACAGGTATTTCTCAATGTTTTCCGGTTATGTATTAAAACGATACAGCCATCAGGACCTCAATGAGTCATGACTTGACTCCATTACCTCCGTGGATGGTGGCTGAGGATGTTGTTCTGCCAGGTGGCGCTGGAAATATGGGTGTAGATTTCGGTAGTGGTGATGTTTTCATGGCCGAGCATTTCCTGGACTATTCTCAAATCCGCGCCGTTCTCAATCAGATGCGTCGCAAAAGAATGACGGAAGGTGTGAGGAGAAATGTTTTTCCGGATACCGGCCTTAAGTGCATAAGACTGAATCATTTTGAATATCGAAACCCTGCTCAGACTGCCCCCGCGGCTGTTTATGAAAAGGATGTCGTCATTGTCTGCCTCTGGCCTCATTCCGAGATAGGCCCTGACCGCATCCGCAGCCATTTCTCCCATCGGCACAATTCTTTCCTTGTCACCTTTTCCGACAACCCTCACGAATCCGTCGTTCCAGAATATGTCCGAAACCTTCAGGTTGCAAGCCTCGGAAACCCGCAATCCGCAGCCGTACAAGACCTCGAGAATAGCACGGTCCCTGAGCCCTTTCCAGTCACGGCAACTGGCGGCCTCGATTATCGCCGTCACTTCCTCTACTGACAGTACGTCCGGAAGGTATTTCCCCAACTTCGGGGTATCGACCTTGTCGCATGGATTGTCTTTGACGCATCCCTCGAGAACGAGGTAATTGTAGAAATTCCGCAGTGAGCTGAGCATTCTTGCCTGGGAACGCTTCGAGACCTCTCCCCTTGAAGAAATATATGAGAGTATATCCTCGGATGTCGCGGACACGGCAGCCCCCTGGAAGCCTGTTGAGGGCTTTTTCTGAGTTCCTGTCAGCCATAATAAAAACTTCTCCACATCCGAACAATACGATGCCACCGTGTTGGGTGACATCGCACGCTCGATGCGGAGGTAGTAATTATAGTCCTTCAGCAGTCTGTCTTCCATACTGCATTCAAAGTTCCACTGCTGTCGCAGAACTACAAGGTTGCATATTTATGACCGTACTCAAGCATCTGCTCCATGTATCCCTGAGTATAGTCGATACGGTAATCAACAACTTTTCCGCCCTTTGTAACTGGAACGATGGTCGGATTCACGAATCCTCCGTAAGGCTTGAGGTTCAGAGCTGCATATCTCTCCCTTACCTCTTTGTGGAGTTCAGGGTCTATGTTCACAGCATATTTCTCTACAAGAGCCTTTCCTGCCTTGTAATCTCCTTCGGACTTGATTCTCTGGATTTCTGCAAGTAGGTCTCCGAACAGACCGCGCAGGGCTTCGTAGTCATTCACAACGAAATAGGTCTTTCCGTCGCGTACCTTTTTCTCGATGACATTGTCCTTGAGTCCCTTTTCATAGCACCAGTCGGCAATCAGCTTGCGGTTCTGCATGTGGGCCTCGGTATTCGGCCTGCCGAGTTCAACCCTTGTGAACTGGGTGAAGATGCCGTTGCGGATATAGCTCGCATACTGAGCCTTGTAGGCTTCCATGTCAGGAAGGATTCCGAGCTCTACAAGCTTAGGATCAGCAATATAGTAGAGACCGAAGAGGTCGGCGCGGGTTTCCTCCAGAGTCGAGCTGAATTCTCCGAGAGCATTTGGCGAAGTCCCCGGGAGAAGCTGGCCCGAACCGTGTCCGAGGCACTCGTGGAGGTCTGTGTGAAGGTCATCGGTAAGCGATCCGTATTTCTTCTGAAGGGCAATTTCTTCCTCCGACCATGCAAACTCGCTGAGCATGCTCCTCGGAGACTCCTCGGCAGCCTTGCTGTAGGCCGCGGTGATGTTGGCGATGGTAACGGATTTCGAGCCATGCTCCCTCCTGATCCAGTCCGCATTAGGAAGATTGATTCCGATTGGGGTGGCCGGGTAGCAGTCACCTGCGAGGGTGGCAGCATTGATTACCTTGGCGCTCACGCCCTTGACCTCTTTTTTCTTGAAACGCTGGTCAACAGGAGAGTTGTCCTCGAACCACTGTGCATTGGCGCTGATGATTTCAGTCCTTCTGGAAGCCTCCATGTCCTTGAAATTCACAAGGGCTTCCCATGTTGCCTTGCGTCCCAGAGGGTCGTTGTAGTCCTCCACGAAACCGTTAACGAAATCCACGGTGCCGAGAGTGTCGCTGAGCCATTCGATATTGTACTTGTCCCAAAGCCTGAGGTCACCTGTGCGGTAGTACTCCACAAGCGAAGCGATATATTGCTTCTGGGCATCGTTTTCAGCCACGGCTGCGGCCATCTCAAGCTGTTCGCATATCTTCTCGATTGCCGGACCGTAAAGCCCTCCGACTTTATAGACCTCCTCACGGATAATCCCGTCAGGACCTTTCACAAGCCTGCTGTTCAGGCCATAGGAAATCGGAGTCTTGTCGGCAGGATCCACCATGTCGGCATAGAATTTCTCAACCTCGGCGCGGGTTACGCCCTCATAAAAATTGACGGCGGACTCTGCTACGATATCGCCTGAGGCATTTGTTGACTTGCGCTGTGAGAGCAGGTCAGGATTATAGATAATCTCAAGCAGGTCAGCGTTTTCCTCACCCACGGCTGCCATCAGGCTGGCGAAATACTCCCTTGGGCACTCAGGAAAGAATTTGTCCTCGGAATAGTGGTGGTGAATGCCGTTGCTGAAGAACACCCTTTTTGCATAGGTCTCGAACTGAGCGAATTCAGCGCAGTTGCGGTCGCCTTTGTAGTTTTCCAGAATATTCTCCAATGTGTGGCGTACCGGCAGGTTCCATTTGCAGTTCTGGTCCCAGATAATGTCCCTTCCATATTTCGCCGCTTCGCTCAGATGGTAGATGTATTCTTTCTGTCCGAGCGAGAGTTCTTCCCATCCCGGGACTTTATATCTCATAATCTTGAGGTCTGCAAATTCATCTATAAGATAGTGAAAATCAGCCTGTTTTGGCGCGCATGAAACCGCTGCGGCAGCCATCGACGCAAGTGTTGTCATTTTTAGAATCGTATGTTTCATATATTTTCGTATTAACCCCGCAAAGATAATAAATATGCCAAAAATAACTATCTTTGCCGTCCTGTTAATTATGATCGCATTTACAGAATTGTCACTATGTACATATATATAAAGAAAATTTCATTTGTACTCGCGGCATTGCTCGGACTTCTGGCAAGTTCCTGTTCGGAGTATTATGAACAATTTCCCGGTCTGAGCTCAGACACAGCCCCTTTCGGGGACTCCGGCAACACCCGTCTCCCCTCCGAAGAGGTGAGGCATACCTTCATCATGTTTTCACTGGGACACAACAACCTGTCCTCTTCCCTCCAGCAGGACCTTGGCGAACTCCGTTCGGGCTTTGTTCCGGGAGGTGGGAGGAATGACAATGTCCTGCTGATTTTCAGCCACAGGGCACCGGCTTCCGGTTCATGGTCAACTCCGAACTCCCCAGTCCTTGAGAGGGTATATACTGACATTACGGGCAACGTGGTCTGTGACACTCTGAAAGTCTGGCCGAAAGAGACCATTTCCGCAAGCGCCGCAACCATAAGGCAGGTCCTGGAATTTGCCAGGGATGAATTTCCGTCCAAGAGCTACGGAATGCTTCTTTCCTCACATGCCACAGGCTATCTTCCGGCAGGGTTTTATGGGAAACACGACAGCTACATCTTTGACAGGTCCGCCTCAGGTGCGTATAAACGTGCAAGGCAACCTTATGTAAGCGTACCATATTATGAAATTCCTCGTGAAGACGGGGAACCGATGGTCAAAAGCATAGGCCAGGATGTACTCGGGTCATCATCCCATGAGATGGAACTTGCAGCATTTTCGGATGCCATCCCGATGAAACTGGAATACATCCTTTTCGACGCTTGTCTGATGGGAGGAGTGGAGGTTGCATGGCAGCTTCGCGACAAATGCAGATATGTCGGTTTTTCTCAAGCGGAAGTGCTCTCGAACGGTTTTGTATATACTGAAATCGGGAACCGTCTGCTCAGTACGAGGACTCCCGATCCCAAAGGGGTTTGTGATGACTATTTCCAATCCTACGCAGTGCAGACAGGGGTTTACAATTCAGCAACTATTTCCATGGTTGACTGTTCAGCAATGGAGCCGCTGGCAATTGTCTGCAGTGAATTGTTCGCCAGATACAGAAACGCGTTCAGCTCAATGGATACAGGAAAGGTACAGCCGTATTTCAGGCAGAATCTGCACTGGTTCTATGACCTTGAAAGCATTGTGACCAACCTCGGCATCACCGAAGAGGAAAGTGCCCGGCTCAAGCAGGCGCTGGAGGAATGCGTGGTGTATAAAAATGCCACCGAATATTTCATGCAGGGGGCAAACGGATTTGAAATCAAGACCTTCTCGGGGCTTTCCATGTACCTTCCTGCCAACGGACATTCCCAGCTTGATTTGTACTACAAAACCCTCGACTGGAACACAGCTACAGGACTTGTCCAGTAATTTTTTACATAACCTGTTGTCAGTCCGGATATTTTGTCTATCTTTGCAGCCCCATAAAAAGCGTAGGGCTTTTTGGTGCAATGGGGTTTCCCCTACCGGGAAACTGAGTAACACATTTTAAAAACAAAACAATGAAACACATTGAACTCAAAGGCTGTGTCCGCGCAGCCGGCAACAAAGCAGTCGTAAAGGCTATCCGTAAAGAAGGAAACGTTCCTTGCAACATCTACGGACTCGGAATGGAGAACGTCCTCTTCACAGTTTCTGCAAAGGACCTCAAAACCATCACCCACACTCCTAATTCATACATCATCGACCTCGAGCTCGACAACGGCAGCAAATTCTTCGCTGTGCTTCACGAAGTTCAGTATCATCCTGTAACTGACGAGGCTCTTCACGTTGACTTCCTCGCAGTTTGCGAAAGCAAGCCGGTTGCAATTGATGTTCCTGTTATCGTAACAGGTCACTCAGAGGGTGTGAAACTCGGTGGTAAGCTCCTTGTTTCTTCACGCAAGCTTCGCATCAGCGCTATGATGGACAAGCTTCCTGACGTTCTCGAGGTGGACTCAACCAACCTTATGATCGGCAAGCAGATTGTAGCAGGCGACCTCAATTTCGACGGTGTGACCATCCTTTCTCCAAAGGCTACGATCATCTGCTCAGTTCGTCCTACCCGTGCAACCCAGCAGGCAAAGAACGAAAAATAGTCTATTGGTATGAATTATTTGATTGTCGGTTTAGGGAATATCGGCGTCGAATATGCAAACACCAGACACAACATGGGATTTATGGTATTGGATGCCTGGGCTCAGGCATCCAATATTGTTTTTGAGTCTGGCAGATACGGCAGCACGGCGTCAATCTCCTTCAAGGGCAGGAAGTTCTACCTTCTGAAGCCTTCCACCTACATGAATCTCAGCGGGAAGGCAGTCCGATACTGGATGAACGAACTGGACATTCCGGTGGAAAACCTCATGGTAATATCCGATGACCTGAATCTTCCTTTCGGGACTCTTCGCCTGCGCAAGGGAGGCAGTGCCGGAGGACACAACGGTCTTTCCAACATCAACGAACTCATCGGCACTCAGGACTATGCGAGAATCAGGGTTGGAATCGGCAATGATTTCGGTCGTGGCCATCAGGTGGATTTCGTTTTGGGTGAACTTTCGGATGAGCAGAAAAAACAGATGGAAGAAATCTCAAAAAGGGCAATAGAAGGCATCAAGGCATGGGCACTGATGGGCGCAGACAGGGCAATGAATATCGTAAATACGCGTCCAAAATCCGAATAAGAGCGTTTTTATTGCATTTTATAATTTTTTTGTTGCAAAATTTTGCATTTTCGAAAGTATTTACATATCTTGGCAAGAGTTTTTGAAAAAGTAACAACTAAACACAAAAAAACATGAAAGAGCTTGTAGATCAGATTAATGCTGAGATTGCAGTTTTCACAGAGAACGCAGCAGCACAGGTTGAGAAAGGAAACAAGGCAGCAGGAGCACGCGCACGTAAAGCAGCTTTGAACCTTATGAAATTGATGAAGGATTTCAGGAAAGCATCTGTAGAGGCTTCTAAATAATCTCCTCATCGTTTGAATTCTCAGAGCGGTCAGTTGGCCGCTTTTATTTTTTTTAAAAAAACATAATTTTTTTCACATTTAGTGCAACGAAAGCCACAACCTTTGCATCTATGTGTCAGGTTTAGGTTTTAGTACACGTTTAAGGGGGCTGAAGGACATCGTCTTTCGCCCCCTTGACTTTTTCTATATATGGTTACACCCTTCTAAAAACACAAAACGATGAAGGTGACTAAAAAGTCAGCTTTTTAGTCACCTTCCCGCCATTCCGGGGTGCCCAGTCGGATTCGAACCGACGACATTCAGAACCACAATCTGACGCTCTAACCAACTGAACTATGGGCACCGTGTTATTTAAGGACTGCAAAGATACGCACTTTTTTCTTATTTGCAACATTTTTTCAATATAATTTTCAAGCCTCGGCAAAATGTGACAGCCATGTCTTCCCTACAAGGTTATGGCTTTGCCATGACAAATGCGAAAAATTTATTAAAACGGAAAAAGTTTCGTCACACCACACGAAAAACAACAGCAGTTGCAATTTATATCCATACATTAGCCACCGGAGAACTTCATGAACAGGAAAGATATGAAAATGAAAGATTTGTGCGCGGACGAAAGACCGATGGAGAAGATGAGGGACAAGGGAGTGTTCTCTCTGAGCAATGCGGAGCTGATAGCAATCCTGCTTGGGAGCGGCACCAGAAGCATGAATGCCGTGGACGTGGCCAGGGAACTGCTGAAAAGCGGAGGAGAGCAGCTCGGAGCGGTGAGTTCGATGAGCCTTGATGCCTTGAAAGGGATTTCCGGAATTGGGAAGAACAAGGCGGCAAGGGTGACTGCAGCCTTCGAGCTGGGCAGAAGATGCGCTGCAGAGGAAGCGACGGGAGGGACATGCAGGTTGAATTCCTCCGACTCCGTATTCCGAATAATGTACCCGCAGATGAAGAATCTCAAGAGGGAGGAATGCTGGCTCATCATGCTGAACAGGGCCAACGTACTGATATCCAAGGAGCAGATAAGTATCGGAGGCGAAGACTCAACGGCAATCGACTACAAGGCAATAGCAATCAGATGCCTTGAAAAGAAGGCCTCCGCGGCAATTCTGGTCCACAACCACCCTTCCGGGACTCCGATTCCGAGCAAGGCTGACATAGATGTGACCACTATGATCAGGAAAACACTGGCAACCTGCGGAGTGAACCTGCTGGACCACGTGATAATTTCCCCGGGAAGCTGGTATAGTTTCGCAGATGAGGTGGTGACAGTCAAAAACTGTCGGGAAAAATTTTGTAAGGGTGAAAAATAAGGATATATTTGCAATCCTAACAAAACAAAAACTCATGAAAGTCATCAACCTCGGCGAGAACAATTCAATTCTCAACAAATTCGTTGCGCAGATGCGCGACAAGACCATCCAGAAAGACAGTATGCGCTTCCGCAAGAACCTTGAGAGACTCGGACAGATTTTCGCATACGAAATCAGCAAGACATTGAAGTATTCTGAAAAGCCATTCGTCACTCCTCTGGGAATTGCCAACATAGGAACGCATGACAACAGCATCGTGGTGGCCACAATCCTCAGGGCAGGACTTCCGCTTCACGAGGGAATACTCAGTTACTTTGACGATGCACAGAATGCATTCGTTGCTGCCTACAGGAAGTATGACAAGGGCGAAGAGTTTCATATCAATATCGAATACGCAAGTACTCCGGACCTGACAGGCAAGACCCTGATTCTGGCAGACACCATGCTTGCAACAGGAGCGTCGCTTGAAATCGCATACAAGAAGCTCTGCGAAGAGGGCGAGCCTGAGCACACACATCTCGTATGCCCAATCTCAAGCGCCTATGCAGTGGAGTATCTTCAGAAGAACATGCCGTCAGACAAGGTGACACTATGGGTTGCAGCAATCGACGAAGAGCTTACCAGCCATTCCTACATCGTACCAGGTCTGGGCGATGCCGGCGACCTCGCCTACGGCGAAAAGAAATAAATAAGAGAAGTTGACTAAGAAGGTCAGTTTTTCGAAGAAAACGATGAAGGTGACTAAAAAGTGCAGACTTTTTAGTCACCTTTATCATAATTCTTTGCGGAGGCGGGCTTTGGGGATGCCGAGCTGGTCGCGGTATTTGGCGATTGTGCGGCGGGCAACCTTGTAACCCTTTGATTTCATGATTGTTACCAGTTCATCATCCGTGAGCGGCTTGCGCTTGTCTTCGGCATCTACGCACTCCTGAAGCGCCTTCTTGAGTTCCCTTGTCGAAACTTCTTCGCCGTCCTGATTCTCAAGGCCTTCGGAAAAGAAGTATTTGAGGGAGTAGATTCCGAAATGAGTCTCTATGTATTTGCTGTTCACAACCCTTGAAATCGTGGAGATGTCAAAGCCTGTTTTTTCAGCTATATCTTTGAGAACCATAGGCTTGAGGTGGCTTTCGTCTCCGTCTATGAAATAGTCGTGCTGATAGTCCACGATGGCCTGCATGGTGCTCATGAGAGTGTTGTGACGCTGTTTCAGGGCCTCGACGAACCATTTTGCCGAGTCGAGCTTTTTCTTTACGAATGTCGCGGCGTCTTTCTTTTCGCGTTCTGATGAGTTTGCAGCTTCCATCAGTATGTCCGCATATTTGCGGTTAACCCTCAGCTCAGGTATCGAGAAACGAGGCATTGTAAGGATGAGTTCGCCATCCTGATAGTCCAGAAGGAAGTCCGGAACTATCTGCTGGGCCTGGTCGTTGTACGAGTCGTCAATCTGTCCGCCCGGAGATGGGTTGAGTTTCAGAATCTTGGACATAGCGGCCTTGAGTTCCTTCTCACCAATTCCCATCCTGGTCATGATTTTCTGGAAATGCTTGTTGGTGAACTCCGTGAAATAATCTTTTAATATCCTTTCGGCATTCTGGACCTCCTCGGTATGTTTGAGCAGGCGAATCTGGAGCAGCAGACATTCGCGCAGGTCCCTGGCTCCCACTCCAGGAGGATCAAATTCCTGTATAACTTTAAGCATATCAAGCACTTCCTGCTCGTCCGTCTCAATATTTGCACGGAATGAAAGGTCGTCAACTATACTGTCCAGACTCCTTCTAAGATATCCGTCGTCGTCCAATGAGCCAACGATGAAGGCTGCAACCTGGAACTGATGCTCGGAAAGATTCCTGTAGCCGAGCTGTTCCATAAGGTTCTGCGTAAAACTTTCCTTTACTGAAAAAGTATTGTACTGAGGGCGTTCGTCCTTGGAATTGTAATTGTCTGAACGCAGCCTGTAACTTGGGATGGCATCGTCTTCCTTGTATTCGGAAAGCGACACCTCACGAGGTGCCTGATCCTCATCGGTCTCATTCTGCACATCCTCATCCAGAACCGGATTCTCTTCAAGTTCCTTTTTGATGCGCTGCTCGAGTTCCTGAACAGGCAGCTCAATCAGCTTAATCGTCTGTATCTGAAGCGGAGACAGTTTCTGCGTCTGCTTCAATTCCAATCCTTGTTTCAGCATAGCAAGAATATTTATAATCCGACAGAAATGGGACGAAGCACCTTGACAGTATCTACAAAAAAGGCTTTGTCCTTATCCACAACAGGAAATGCTATAGTCTCCTTTACTACAAAAGCACTTGGAAAATCAACCTTTATCCTCTCCAGCAGAGCCATTGCCTCCGACTTTGTCCGGAAATCGCCGACGGTAACCTTGAAATAAGGGTTGGCGTAGGTCCTGTAGGCGGGAATGTCATGGTATATGCCATTGAATTTTGTCAGTGCCGCTTCTGATTCCGCCCTTGCCGTACGGTGGTTGTCAAAGAATATCCTGACCCTGTATCCGGTCATTTCCCTCGAAGCATTCGCTTTCACATATTCAGCCAAAGAAGAGGCTACGACATCTGACTGACGCACAGTCACTTCAGCCTTATCACCCTTTTCCTTTGCCGGCATGGCTGCAAGGATATCCTTGCCAATAAGGGTTGTATCGGCAACGTCAGCCCTCCTGTAAACAAGAGAATCAACAAGCTCATATCCTTCAGGAATTTCAATATCCTGAGCATGTACAACCGAGCAGAATACCGACGAAACCGCAAAGGCAAAGATTATCAAAAATAGTTTTTTCATTTTACCGTACTCTTTGTCAGGTCCCCGACTTTCAGACCTTTTCGTCTGATGGTCATTGGAGCACCCGAGCCTTGTTTGTATATGAATGTCAAATCAACTATACATGCATCTGATTTTTCCTTGGATGAAACGATTTTTACTACGTCCCAGACAGAAGCAGCGTCAGCCACTGTCATATTGACGTTGACAGGGCATCTTCCGGAAAATTTACGTGCAAGTTCAATTGGCTCTGCAGTAATTGTGCCAATATCTTTCCCTTCATAGCTGATGAGTGCCGCGATATTGCTTATGCTCATCTTTGCACCCGGGTTTTCAATCATTGCGCTCATTCCTACATCAATTGAGCGGAGGCCTTTCGGTGAAACCTTTTCTATCTTGATATCAGAGACATTGACCTTCAGGATGGCTGTACATCCGGACATGAAGACTGCTGAAATGAGGATAATTACAAGCAGTTGAAAACGATGTTTTTTCATTTCCATAAATATTACAAATTGATAAACCTAAGAACAAAGATAACGATATTCAGTGAAAAATCCTATCTTTGCGCGTCTAGTTTGGACTGGGGCGAAGCCCGTCCGGATTAATATATAAATACGGTAAACATCATTTATGGACATAAATAACATCAAACCACTCATAGACCCGTCAAGACCGAAGGTATATATCGAGACCTACGGATGTCAGATGAATGTCAATGACAGCGAGGTCATTCTCTCCATCCTCCAGAAGGAAGGCTATGTCCTGACCGAGGACATGGACCAGGCCAACATTATTCTTGCAAACACCTGCTCGATCAGGGAAAATGCAGAACAGAGGATATGGGGACGCATAGACCAGTTCAGGCTCCAGAAGAAAAAAAGGCAGGACGTGATCATCGGCATCGTCGGCTGCATGGCCGAAAGACTGAAGGACAAGCTTCTGGACGGGCATCAGGTCGATATCGTGGCCGGACCGGACTCCTATCGAAGCCTGCCGCAGCTGATAAGGGACGTGACCCCGGACTCTCCGCAAATCAACGTACTGCTTTCGCATGAGGAGACCTATGCCGACATATCTCCGGTGAGGATGGACAAGAACGGAATTTCCGCCTTCATTTCAATCATGAGGGGATGCAACAATGTATGCTCATACTGCGTTGTTCCATACACCAGAGGAGCAGAACGCAGCCGCGATCCGAAGACAATTCTCAGAGAAGCTCAGGAGCTGTATTCCAATGGTTACAAGGAGATTACACTTCTCGGACAGAATGTCGATTCCTATCTTTGGAAGGCTGAGGAAGGAGAGGAAGCCAGCGTGAATTTCGCCCAGCTGCTTGAAATGGTGGCAAAGATTAGCCCCGAACTCAGGGTGAGGTTTTCAACCTCCCACCCGAAGGACATCAGCGACGAGGTAATCTACACCATGGCGGCTTACCCGAACATCTGCAAGCACATCCATCTTCCTGTGCAGTCTGGCAGCAGCAGCATGCTTGAAAAGATGCGCCGCAAATATGACAGGGAGTGGTACCTGGAAAGAGTTGCAAAAATACGCAGTGTGATTCCGGACTGCGGCATCACGACCGACGTGATTGCCGGATTCTGCGGAGAAACGCTTGAGGATCATGCAGATACACTTTCCCTTATGGAGGAGGTAGTGTTTGATTCCGCCTTTATGTTCGCGTATTCAGAGCGCCCGGGCACCCTCGCTTCAAGGAAATATCCGGACGACATCCCATACGAGGAAAAGACACGCAGACTGAACGAAATCATCGCTCTTCAGGGGCGTATGAGTCTCAAGAGCAACGAAAGGGACCTTGGAAAAGAGTTCGAAGTTCTTGTGGAAGGGCCTTCCAAGAAGAATCCGGACGAGCTGTGCGGCCGGGCAAGCAATAACAAAATGTGCGTCTTCCCGAGCCATGGCGAAAAACCTGGCGATTACACACATGTTAAAGTTGAGTCAGTCACGTCTGCTACGCTGATTTGCAGCAACTTAGGCTAAAGAAGTTCGAAGAGTTCATCCATGCATGAACGTGCACGGAGAGTATCGAGCGACGCTTCCATGGCTGCCTTCTGATTGAGGAAGGCGGTCATGTTTGCTTTTTTGACAGGCTCTGCAGGTGGGGATTCCATCTTGAGCGGATTGATCGGAGTGCCGTTTTTCCATACACGGAAGTCGAGATGCGGGCCGGTCGATCTGCCGGTTGAGCCGACATAGCCGATTACCTCGCCCTGACGCACGCGCTGGCCGACCTTGAGGTTGGAGGCGTACTTGGAGAGGTGGAGATAGGCTGTGGAATAGACGGAATTGTGCCTGATTCTCACGGTGTTGCCACCGGCGCCTTCGTATTTGCGGCTTGTAACGACACCGTCTCCGATGGACATCACAGGAGTGCCTGCTGGAGCCGCATAGTCAACCCCTGTGTGAGGCATTACCTTGCGAGTCACCGGATGTTTGCGGGCATAGGAGAAGCCTGAACTGATGCGTGAATATTTGAGAGGGGCCTTCAGGAAGGCCTTTTTCATGCTTTCTCCATTGGCATTCCACCAGATATTGCCGCCGTCCCCCTGGTCGAACATCACCATCGGATAGTCCTTCCCGCCGCTTGAATAGACGGCATAGCGGACAGTATCCACGGATATCACCTGCCCCTCACAGGTCTTCAAGTCATAAAGAACGCGGAAGCGGTCCCCTTTCTGAAGACCGAAAAAGTCCACGGTCCATGCATAAATGTCTGATAATGAAAGTATCAGAAGGGGTGAAACTCCGGCATCAATCATGTCGTTCCAAAGTGAGGAACGGATGGTCACATCGGCATAGCGATGCTCCACCGTCAATTCCTTCGATACGTTCCAGGCCAGATATGGTTTCTGGAGTGTGAAGACCACGCCCGAGACTTTGTCCTTGTCATATATCAGGTACTGAGGTTCATGGTCGGAAGGAGTGTAATACACTCTGTATGAATTGCCTACGCGAAGGCTCCTGACGTCGAAGACATCTGCGCAGGCCTGGGAAATTTCATAGGATGCCCGGGAATCGAGACCAGCTTTGGCAAGTACAGTTGAGAAGAATTGTCCGTTCTTAACCTTCGATTCCACACATTCGAGGGTGTCCGTCGGCGGAAGTCCTTCTCCGGGATGGAACTCAGTGACAATATCCTTTTCCGCCGGTTCCCCTTCAGGGGCGGAAGGTCCGGAACATGAAAGAAGTGACAGGATGCAGATGGAGAGTATATGGACAGACCAGGTATGTTTCATTTTCATCAGAATACGTTGGTATGGATTATTTTATAAGGCCACAAATCTACGAATAATTTTGCAGTTTCCTCCAAAGGGATTATCTTTATATGTTTTTTGAAAAACATTAATCCTGACATATATTATGGAACAGATTATCGAATGCGTACCTAATTTCAGCGAAGGTCGTAATAAGAATGTCATAGATGCCATCGTCGCAGCAATTATCAGAGGCGGAGCAGAGGCAGAATGTGAAAAACCAGGGGTAAAGGTCCTGAACGTGGATCCGGGCGAGGCGACCAACCGTACCGTAGTCACTTTCACGGGCTCGCCCGAAGCTGTTGCCGAGGCTGCTTTCGCAGGAGTCAAGTGCGCCGGAGAGCTCATTGACATGCGCAAGCACCATGGGGCGCATCCTCGTTCCGGTGCGACTGACGTGCTCCCTTTCATTCCTGTTTCGGGAATCACGCTTGAGGAGTGCGCAGCCATAGCCCGCAAATGTGCAGAAAGGATATACAAGGAACTCGGCATCCCGTGCTACTGCTATGAGGCGGCAGCATACAGGAGCGAAAGAAAAAATCTTGCAGTATGCCGTCAGGGAGAATGGGAGGCACTGCCTCAGAAGATGACCGATCCGGACAAGATGCCGGATTTCGGCCCGGGTGAATACACCGAAAGAGCTGCCATCTCGGGAGCGAGCAATGTAGGAGCAAGGGATTTCCTGATTGCCGTGAATTTCAACCTCAACACAACCTCAACACGCCGTGCCAATGCTGTGGCATTTGACGTCAGGGAGAAGGGACGTCCGAAAAGAGAAGGCAATCCGATTACCGGAAAAATTGTTAAGGATGAGAACGGGAACACGGTCATGATTCCGGGCACGCTCAAGGGGTGCAAGGCAATTGGCTGGTTCATAGATGAATATGGAATCGCACAGGTATCGATGAACATAACGGACATCAATGCGACACCCCTCCACAAGGCTTTCGAAGAAGTCTGCAGAGCAGCTCAGGCAAGGGGTCTGAGGGTCACCGGCACTGAAATAGTGGGACTGGTGCCGAAGAAAACCTTGATTGATGCAGGTAAATATTTCCTTGAGAAACAGCAGAGGTCAACTGGAATTTCTGAAGAGGAGATAATGAAGATAGCTGTCAAATCAATGGGACTGGACGATTTGAAACCATTCGATCCAAAAGAGAAAGTCATTGAATATCTGATGGTTGACGAGGAAAAGGCTGCTTCTGAAGAGAGGCTTGTCAGGATGAGGTGCAAGGACTTCGCCTACGAGACCGCATCCGAGTCGCCTGCTCCGGGAGGCGGCTCCGTATCCGCATACATGGGTGCTTTGGGCGCTGCCTTGGGAACAATGGTTGCCAACCTTTCTTCGCACAAACCAGGCTGGGACGACCGCTGGAAAGAATTCTCGGACTGGGCTGAGACCGGGCAGGATATTCTCGGGAGACTTCTCAGGCTTGTTGACGAGGACACTGCGGCTTTCAACCGAATAATGGAGGCCCTCGGAATGCCTAAGGGGACGGACCAGGAGAAGGCAGCAAGGGCGGCTGCACTTGAGGCTGCAACTCTCTATGCCACACAGGTTCCGCTGAAGACAATGAAGGCAGCATACGAAGTCTTCCCGCTTGTCAGGGCGATGGCTCTCGAGGGTAATCCGAACTCCGTTTCCGATGCCGGAGTAGGCGCACTTGCAGCACGTGCAGCAGTCCTGGGGGCATGGCTGAACGTGAAGATAAATGCAGCTTCCCTGAATGACCGCTCAGCTGCCCAGGCTCTTGTTTCCGAGGCCGATGCACTTGCTGCAAAGGCTCAGGAAGAGGAAAAGGAAATCATGGAAACAATCAACGCTAAACTTTCATAACTACTTATGACACAATTTCAGGAATCGATTCTGGAAGGCATCCCTGCGGAGCTTCCTCAGGAAAAGCCGTATGATTGGAAAATAAATCACGCGCCCAGGCGCAAGGATATACTCAGCGACGAGGAGAAAGTCCTCGCAATCAAAAATGCCCTGAGATACTTCCCTCAGAAGCATCATCAGGTCCTCGCAAAAGAATTTGCCCAGGAGCTGAAGGAGTACGGACGCATCTACATGTATCGTTTCCGTCCTGATTATGAAATGTTTGCACGTCCGATTGACGAATATCCAGCCAGAAGCCGTCAGGCGGCTGCCATCATGGCGATGATTCAGAACAACCTCGATCCGAGAGTTGCACAGCATCCTCATGAGCTGATTACCTACGGCGGAAACGGAGCAGTTTTCCAGAACTGGGCCCAGTACCGTCTTGTCATGCAGTACCTGGCTACGATGACCGACGAGCAGACCCTCGTCATGTACTCAGGCCACCCTCTCGGGCTCTTTCCGAGCCACAAGGATGCACCGAGGGTGATAGTTACCAATGGAATGGTAATTCCGAACTACTCAAAACAGGACCATTGGGAGAAATTCAACGCCATGGGAGTGTCTCAATACGGCCAGATGACAGCAGGTTCATACATGTACATCGGCCCACAGGGCATTGTGCACGGAACGACGATTACAGTTATGAATGCTGCCCGAAAGAAACTTGCGGCCAAAGGCTTGAGCGGCACTAAAGAAAACATGGCAGGAATGCTTTTCGTCACTGCCGGTCTCGGAGGAATGTCCGGAGCGCAGCCAAAGGCGGGAGTGATTTCCGGGGTTGTAAGCGTAATAGCAGAAATCAACCCGATGGCTGCCCGCAAAAGATATGAACAGGGATGGGTGGACGAGATTCATGAGGACCTTGACGAGCTGATTCCACGCATCCGCAAGGCCTGTCAGGACAAGGAAGTGGTTTCTCTCGCATACCAGGGCAATGTGGTTGACCTTTGGGAAAGGCTTGCAGATGAAGGCATTGAGGTCGATCTGGGCTCAGACCAGACATCCCTGCACAACCCATGGGCAGGAGGCTATTATCCTGCAGGTTACAGCTATGAGGAGTCAAAGGAAATGATGGCACGCGAGCCGGAGCGCTTCAAAGAATGTGTAAGGGAGTCGCTTCGCAGGCATGCTGCAGCCATAGGCCGCCTGAGTGCGCGGGGGATGTATTTCTTCGACTATGGAAATGCCTTCCTTCTCGAAGCATCCAGGGCAGGCGCGGACGTAATGGGAGAAAACGGCAGATTCCGCTATCCGTCCTATGTCCAGGACATCATGGGACCTCTTTTCTTCGACTACGGTTTCGGTCCTTTCCGCTGGGTCTGCATGTCCCAGGATCCGGAAGATCTTGCAAAAACAGACAGGATTGCAGCTGACGTGCTCAAGAAGATTGCAGCAGAGGCTCCGGAAGAAATCCAGGGTCAGATGAACGACAACATCCACTGGATTGAGGAAGCAGGCAGGAACAAGCTGGTCGTGGGCTCACAGGCACGTATCCTGTACGCCGACTGCGAAGGCCGCACAAAGATTGCGCTTGCCTTCAACGAGGCCATCCGCAAGGGAGAAATCACCGCTCCGATTGTCCTTGGCCGAGACCATCATGACGTGTCCGGCACCGACTCTCCATTCAGGGAGACATCGAATATCTATGACGGTTCCAGCTTCACGGCGGACATGGCCGTCCAGAACGTCATAGGCGACGGATTCAGAGGCGCCACATGGGTATCAATCCACAACGGAGGCGGCGTTGGATGGGGCGAAGTAATCAACGGAGGCTTCGGAATGGTCATCGACGGCAGCGCGGATGCTGACAGGCATATCAGCGAAATGCTCCTCTGGGATGTCAACAACGGAATTGCGCGTCGCAGCTGGGCTCGTAACAAGGGTGCCGTAATGGCCATCAGACGAGAAATGGAGCGTACTCCGGGGCTTAAAGTTACTCTGCCGAATTTTGCCGATGAGGAAATCATCCGACAAGCGCTCAATTGACTATGAATATTTCCCTGAACGAACTTAACGCGGACAAAGATGAGGATTGTGTGTTTTCTCAGGTCTCTAGGACTTGGAGGGATTGAAAGGCAGATGTCGGGGCTGGCTGTTATTCTGAAAGAGGCCGGCCATGATGTCGTCGTGATGAAATATATATCTGAAGACTTCTATAGAAGCTATCTGGAAGAGAATGGAGTCAGGGTTGAGCATATTGACAAGAAATGGGGTTCACTCGGGACCTCATTGGCTGTAGCCCGGAAACTGGAAGAGTTTTCCGCCGACATCGTGATTTCCTTTGCACCGAGTCCCGGGCTGAAGGCCTGCTATGCTAAACTGATGTGCCGCAGAAAGTTCAGGCTCGTTGTCTCCGAACGCAACTATCTGCGAAGATTCCACATAAATGACTGGTACCGCTTCATCGTCTATCGCCTTCTCGCAGACAGAATCGTCAGCAATTCGCATGCGCAGATGCAGCACATCATTAGCTCCTTCCCGATGCTGGAAGGCAAGACATCCTGCATAGTGAATTTCGTTGACCTGGAAAAACATAAGCCTTCACATAGGCACCATCAGGAGGGTCCCGTGAGACTGTCCGTCATCTCGAGATTGTGCCGCAGGAAAAACACCCATGGCTTGATAAAAGCCGCGAAAGAGCTGAAAGACAAGGGTTTGTCATTTCACATCAGTTGGTATGGCTCCACCAGGGAAACACGCTATCTGAGGAAATGCATGAAAACCATTGAAAAATACGGCTTAAAGGACGTGTTTGAAATCCTTGAAGCAACCAGAGATGTAAAGTCCATCTATGAAGAGACTGATGTATTCTGCCTCCCAAGTTTCTACGAAGGGACATCCAATTCCATGTGCGAAGCCCTTGCAAGCGGGCTTGCGGTTGCATGCAGTGACGTCAGTGACAATGCACTGTATGTTAAGCACGGAAAGAACGGATGGCTGTTCAACCCTCACAGTGTCGCAGACATGGCCGGGACTCTTGAAGAGATTATCTCAAGCAGGAGAGAAACGCTCCAAGCCTATGGTCGTGAAAGCAGGTTGATTGCAGAAGAAAAATTCCCGATTGAAAGATTCAACCGGGAATATATCGGATTAATTGAAGACCTTTCCAAAGCCGAGCTTTAGAGTGGCTCCGAAACTATCCTTATAGACTTCCCCGAAATCGCCGTATAGGCCCACGCTCATGTTAAGAGGCAGTTTTCCGAGCAGTCTGTCCAGACTGACCTCCAGGGCGAGGGAGAACTGCCACGGATAGTTGGCGAAAGGCGAAGAATCACCCTGATGATAACGGCCGTAATTGCGACTGAAAGTGCATTTGAAAAGATAAGGGAAATATACATTTCCTTTCAGACCTATATGGTGAGCGACCAGTCTGTTAGATATGACTCCATGGGTAATACCCTCTGAATCAGGGGCATTCGGAATAAACAGCGGAAGACCTATAGTTCTTCCGTAATAAGTCCATCCGCTTCTGTACTCACCATTGTTGAAATAATCGTCACATCCACCTATGACGAACCTTCCGTAAAACGGATCCGAAGGGTCCTGTCCTGCCATCTCCTCTTCAGTGGCAGGTCTGTCATGTACTACCCCGGACTGCCATGTCGTGTTGGCAAATTCATACATGATGTCGGTTACTATTGCCTTGCGGTTCTTCAGGGCGATTGAAACAGAGCGCACTCCGTCAGGATAGTTCTGAACCCTCATTCCCGAGCCGTCTTCAAAAGGCTTGTCATACTGGTAGGTGATGGTGAACGGTTCCGTACGCCACACAAGGCGCAGGAAGGCTCTTCCGAGGTGATTGCCAAGCACGTTTATCTGGTCAGAAGACGTAGCATCCGAACCACCGCTTTTTCCAAACACGATTCTCATATAGTCCTTGAAAGTAGAAGGCTGTTTACCATATACTGGAGACTCCCCTCCCCACTGTGCCCAATGGTCAAAGCCGAAAATGAAATCCACATTGCGTCCGAAAGCGGCCTTTAGGGCAATCGACTTGTTATGAATCATTGTATTCTTGACATAGCGGTTGTCAATCATTTGATAATGAGCATAATTAGCACGGATTCCGAACCAGTGTCCCTTCTCGAAATAGATCCAGTCGCTCCAGAGATTGACTCCGGGCATGTTGCGGGCATTGCCGGTCCACATTATATCACCCCCGGTAAGCGACAGTTCTCCAAGTTCATTTCTTCTCGGCGCCATTCCG
This sequence comes from uncultured Bacteroidales bacterium, assembly GCA_945827785.1. Taxonomy (GTDB): domain Bacteria; phylum Bacteroidota; class Bacteroidia; order Bacteroidales; family UBA932; genus Cryptobacteroides. The sequence continues at coordinate 63,163 of CALZOR010000001.1, forward strand.
ACATCGAGCCTGATCATCTTCCAGCCTCCCGAGACATAAAGGCGATTGATACATGCAGAAGCAAGCTGAGGGGAATAAGGTTTCTTTGCAGAAAGGGCTCCGGCGAAGTCCCCCTCCGCCTCAAAGAACCAGCCTTTTGACATGAAGCCGACCTTGGCTCCTGCCCTGAGAAGTCCTGAAGAGGTTACGGGAAGAATGCCTTCCTCTCCTGTCCTGGCCCAGAAAGGAAGATAGTCCGACGTGCCGGCAGCACCTCTGAGCGAGACATTGACCTGAGTGGTCCAGTTGCCTGCAAATACTGTTTCCGGGATGAAAATGGCTGATATGGTGACCAAAATGACAACCCTCAAAAAAATATTAAGTCTGTTGATTTTTTTCATACGTCAGTTTATATCACAATTCTTTTCCAAAATAAAGTTTTCACTTCAAATCCGGCGGCAAAGATAAGAGATAAATTAAAAAAATGACTATGTTTGTGTGATAAAGTTCCAAACACTAAAATATGAACTACCACATTATCTCACATGAATGGCTGACAATAGCCAAAGTACAGGAAATAATTGAGAAAAATATCAAGATTAAAATCGGAGAACAGGCGGAGCAGGCCGTGATTAAATGCCGAAACTTCCTGGATACCAAGATGAAAGACATTGGAAGGCCGGTCTATGGAGTCACTACCGGATTCGGTTCTCTCTGCAATATCACAATCCCTTTGGAAGATCTCTCACAGTTGCAACACAATCTTGTAATGTCCCACGCCTGCGGAACGGGTGACAAGGTCAGGCCCGAAATAGTGAAACTGATGCTTCTGCTGAAAATCCAGTCCCTCTGCTACGGACATTCCGGAGTGCAGCTTGAAACCGTGAAAAGGCTGGCCGACATGTTCAACTGTAACATAATTCCGGTTGTATATCAGCAGGGGTCCCTCGGAGCATCAGGAGACCTTGCCCCTCTGGCCCACATGTGCCTTCCGATAATAGGAATGGGTGAGGTTTATTATAAAGGAGCCATAAGGAATGCCGCTGATGTATGGGAAGAAATGGGATGGGAGCCCATAAAGCTTAAATCCAAGGAGGGACTTGCCCTTCTGAACGGCACACAGTTCATGAGTGCACATGCCGTTTGGTCCATCATCAATGCCCGGAGGATTTCGGATTGGGCAGATGTTATTGGCACGATGTCACTCGAAGCCTACGACGGCCGTATCGAGCCATTCCTGCCTCAGGTCCACAGAGTAAGGCCCCATCAGGGACAGATAGAAACAGCCGGGAGGATTCTTGACATGATGAAAGACAGCCAGATTGCAGCGAATGCCAAGAGCCATGTCCAGGATCCATATTCATTCCGGTGCATGCCGCAGGTCCACGGTGCGGCGAAAGATACCCTCAGATATGTCAGTTCAGTAATTGAGACAGAGATCAACAGCGCAACCGACAACCCGACTGTTTTTCCGGATGAAGACCTGATCATTTCAGCGGGAAATTTCCATGGAGAGCCTATTGCAATTCCAATGGATATGCTTGCGATAGCGATGTCTGAGCTGTCAAATATCTCTGAAAGAAGGATTTACAGACTTATTTCAGGTCAGAGAGGACTGCCGAGCTTCCTGATAGCAAAGAGCGGGATCAACAGCGGGTTCATGATTCCACAGTACACGGCTGCTTCAATCGTGAGCCAGAGCAAAGGGCTTTGCACCCCGGCAAGCGTTGATTCAATTCCATCGTCGCAGAGTCAGGAAGACCACGTGAGCATGGGCGCGAATGCTGCCACAAAGCTGGTAAAAGTAATTGAAAACACGGAAAGGGTTCTTGCCATAGAACTGTTCAATGCTGCACAGGCACTGGAATTCCGTCGTCCGCTCAAAAGCTCACCTTATATCGAGCACGTGCATGACGAATACAGGAAAATCGTTCCTTTCATAAGCGATGACACATACATGCATCCTTACATTGAAAAGTCTGTGGAATTCCTTAGAAAATGAGAACTCTCATCTACAACATAGGTACACTCGCCGGTATCCTGCCTCAAGGAAAGAGGATGCTTGCGGGTAGGGAGATGGGCTCTGTAGGCTGTATCGACAGAGCTTATCTGATTGCCAATGAAGGCATTATAGAAGAGTTTGGGGAAGAGGAATGCCTTAAGGGGAAAGCTCAGGACAAGTCATTGTTTGACAGAAGAATCGATGCCGGAGGAGGCTATGTCATGCCGACATTCTGCGATTCCCATACCCACATCGTCTATGCCGGCTGCCGCGACGGGGAGTTCCGGGACAAGATTCAGGGGCTGAGCTATGAGGAAATTGCTGCACGCGGAGGCGGAATCCTTAACTCAGCCGACCTGCTGCATTCCACTTCGGAAGACGAGCTTTTCCGTCAGGCCATGGTCAGGGTTGAAGAAGTCATGGCAAAAGGTACCGGAGCCGTGGAAATAAAGAGCGGATACGGACTCACGACAGAAGATGAGCTGAAGATGCTCAGGGTTATACGCAGAATCCGCGAGGTCGTTCCGATCGAGGTCAGGGCGACTTTTCTCGGGGCCCACGCCGTAGGGCGGGCCTGGAGGGGAAACCAGGAAGGATATGTGGACCTTGTATGCCGGGAAATGATTCCGGCCGTGGCAGGGGAAGGGCTGGCTGAATTCGTGGATGTTTTCTGTGATGAAGGATTCTTCACAGTGGACCAGACTGCAAGGATATTGGAGGCAGGTGCCGCCCATGGGCTGAAGCCGAAAATCCATGCCAACGAGCTGGCTGTTTCCGGAGGTGTGCAGGTTGGTGTGCGATATGGTGCTCTGTCGGTTGACCATCTGGAAAGGACCACCGATGAAGAAATCGAGGCTCTCAGAGGAAGTACCACCATGCCGACTATGCTTCCGGGGGCATCTTTCTTTCTGGGCATGCCTTATGGAAGGGCTAAGGATTATATCCGTGCAGGCCTTCCTGTGGCCCTGGCATCAGACTACAACCCGGGATCTTCACCGAGCGGAGACATGCGTTTTGTCATGGCTCTCGGATGCATAAGGATGAGACTTACTCCTGAAGAGGCCTTCAACGCCTGCACCATCAATTCTGCCTACGCCATGGGAGTTGACCACATTCTTGGTTCGATTACCCCGGGCAAGAAAGCCTCGTTGATCATCACCAGGCCGATTCCGTCCCTTGCCTTCATCCCTTATGCACATCAGACTCCGTTCATTTCTGAAGTTGTTTTCGGATAACATACATTACTCAAGTTTCGCAACATGCGAAACTTAAAATACATTATCGGAATGTCTGACAAACCACTTGTAAACAAATAATTATGGCACAGGAAATTGAAAAGAAATTCTTGGTGGCCGGCGACTTCAAGCCGTTCGTAAAGAAGGCCACACGTATTACACAAGGTTATCTGAGCTCTGTCCCTGAGCGTACTGTCAGGGTGAGAGTAAAGGGTGAGAAAGGTTTCATCACAATCAAAGGTATCGGAAGCGCAAGTGGTGCAAGCCGCTTCGAGTGGGAGAAGGAAATCCCTGTTGAGGAGGTTCAGGAGCTGCTGAAGATTTGTGAGCCTGGAGTTATCGACAAGACCCGCTATCTTGTTGATGCCGGAAACCACACTTATGAGGTGGATGAGTTCTATGGTGACAATGAGGGACTTACAGTTGCCGAGGTGGAACTTGGTGCCGAGGATGAGGCATTCGAGAAGCCATCATGGCTGGGTGAGGAAGTCACTGGAGATGCTAAATACTACAACTCCATGCTGATTAAGGATCCTTATAAGAACTGGAAATAAACAACAACCCGAAGCCCCCTGACTGGGACTCCGGGTCCAAAGAACATACCAGCAGCCTCTCCAACTTTATTTATGATGGTCCGGTACTATTTCACCTCGAATGAGACCTTAGTGCGGATATCATCGGAAGCGGCTCCGACATAAGCTGTGAAGGTTCCCTTCTCGAGTGCCCAGTCAGCGGCATTGACGTCATAGAACTTGAGCATGTCAGGCTCGATGGTGAAGCTTACCTTTTGGGTTTCACCCGGTTTGAGAGCTATCTTCCTGAAGCCCTTGAGTTCCATCACAGGGCGCTCTACGGAAGCCTCATCATCACCGATGTAAAGCTGAACTACCTCCTTGCCTTCACGATTTCCTGTATTGGTCACGTCAACTGAAACGCTCAATGTTCCGTTTGCCGGTATTGAAGCCTTGCTGACAGAAGCATCGGAGTAAGAGAAGGTGGTGTAGCTGAGACCATGTCCAAAAGCGAAAAGAGGCTTGACATCCTTCTTCTGAGCCCAACGGTAACCTACGAATATCCCCTCCTTGTACTCAACGCTTGTAGCCTTGCGGTCGTAAGCATTCAGGGCATGGGCGCCGTTATCCTCGAGACGGACTGGGAAGGTCATAGGGAGTTTTCCCGAAGGATTGACTTTGCCGAAGAGCACGTCGGCAAGGGCGGTACCTGCCTGCGAGCCGCAGTACCATGCCTCGACTATTGCACCAACCTTGTCAACCCATGGCATAGCCACAGCATTTCCAGAGATGATAACGACAGCGAGATTAGGATTGACCTGAGCCAGAGCCTCGATTACAGCATCCTGATTATAAGGGAGTTCCAGGCCGAAACGGTCTGAATCCTCGCAATCCTGGAAGCTTGCCTTGTTCAGTCCGCCGATGAAGATGACAGCATCTGCATCCTTTGCCTTCGCGCATGCATCTGCGATGAGTTTCTCTGCACTGCGGCTTTCTGAAAGGTCTTGTCCTGTGACGACTCCGTTGTATGCTCCCGAGACATCGCCCACATATCCCCTTTCAAAATCGACCTGAAGTTCTCCGGCTGCGGCACGGATTCCGTCAAGCGGGATGATTTCTTTCTGCACCTTGAGGGAAGAAGAGCCGCCGCCGACAGTCATCATCTTGAGGGCATTCTCACCCACGACAAGGATGCGACCAGGCTTTGTGGCATCCAGAGGAAGCACAGAAGCCTCGTTCTTGAGCAGGACGATACCTTCGTCTGCAATCTGGCGTGCTGCATCATAGTGTTCAGGCGAGCAGAGCGAGCCGAACGGCTTGTCAGTGCGCATAGCAGTGCGGAAAATCAGGCGCAAAACCCTGCGTGCCTTGTCGTTGAGAACTTCCTCCGAAGCCCTGCCGTCGCGCAGCCTTTCAAGATAGGCATCGGCAAGATGGTAGGAGTCATACCCGTTGGTCGCGCCCATAGTAAGTCCGTCAGTCCATGTACCAAATTCAAGGTCTAGTCCGTTGGTGATAGCCTGGTCTGTGTCGTGGCAGCCGCCCCAGTCTGAGATTACTGCGCCATCGAATCCCCAGTCCTTTTTCAGGATGTCGTTGAGAAGGTACTGGTTGTGACACACATGCTGGCCTTTATAGAGGTTGTATGAACCCATGATTGACCATGCGCCGCCTTCATGGACTGCAGCTTTGAATGCCGGAAGATATATTTCATAAAGGGTGCGGTCGTCAACAACTGCATCATACTGGTGGCGGAGGGTTTCCTGATTATTGAGTGCATAATGCTTGACGCAGACTGCAACTCCGTTTTTCTGGACTTCCTGTATATAAGGAACGACCATTTTGGAAGCGAGGTAAGGATCCTCACCCATGTACTCGAAGTTACGGCCGTTCAGAGGGGTACGGTAGATGTTCACTCCCGGACCAAGCAGGACATCCTTCTCACGGAAGCGTGCCTCTTCACCGATGCTTTTGCCATAAAGAGCAGACATATCCTCATTCCATGTTGCTGCAAGGGCAGTCAGTGCTGGGAATGCAACGCAGGAGTCATTTGTCCAGCCAGCCTGCCTCCACTCGTCCCAGAGCACCTCCGGACGGATGCCATGAGGTCCGTCGGTAGTCCAAAGCTCAGGGATACCAAGACGAGGGACGCCTGCTGATGAGAATTTGCTCTGTGCATGGAGGATTTTCACTTTCTCCTCAATTGTCATGCGGGAAAGCGCATCTTCAACCCTTGCTTCAAGAGGCTGATTTTCATCAAGATACACAGGCTTGTCAGATTGTGTCTGCGCACATGAGAGGGCGAGAGCTGCCGCAAACGGAAGCAATGCGATAGATTTCAGATTCAATTTCATATTTAATTTTTTATTGATTGTTAATTCAAGTTTCTCTTTTCTGAGTACTGACAGAAGGCGTATTATTTTTCAGCCCAAAGCAACGAAGCAATGCTTCTTGCGCTCACACGGGCATTTACATAATAGCCCTCACCGGAGAACACCAGCAGCTGGTCACTGTCACTGCGGTTGCAGACAAGTGTGCCGATGGAATTGTCCGGATTGCGGAACATGAGCAGTTCCACTCCCGAAGGAGCATTGTATCCGCTGACATTCATCATCCTGGCTCCCGGTTTGACAACGGCGCTGGCATGGGCCACATTGTACCAATGTGAATTCTTTCTTATTGATTTATAATTAGATGAATCTATGGTAACTCCGCCGAAGCAGGTTTTGCATGAGCCGTCATGAGGGCTGTATGGTCCTTTTTTATCATCGAGCATCATATTCCAGAGCGTCACTCCCCTGCCTCCTCTCGAAAGCGTTCCGAGGAAAATGTCTGCAAAATCATTCAGCAGGCACTTTGAAAAGTCATAGTTCCACTCTCCGATTGAAGCCTCAGTAAAATAGATGTCCTTTTCCGGATTCGCTGTCTGGATATTGTCAAGTTCGGAGACATTGCCTCCGTAATTGTGCCATGCCGAGCCGGCCGCCCATTTGTATGCCTCATTGTCGGCATAGATATTCAACGGATAATTGTCCTGCTTTGGCTTGTCATCATAATTGTAATTATGGTCATACAGAAGAATCTTGACATCGGATAGGCCGGCGTCAGACAATGCAGGTCCAAGAACCTTTATGAATTCTTTCTGATCCTGCCATGGCATGACCATTGACATTGAATTGCCTGGATTCAGAGGCTCATTCTGCATTGTGATTGCATGAATCTTGAATCCCTCAGACTGCATGGTCTGGATCCATTTCACGAAATACTCAGCATAAACGCCATAACAAGAAGGCTTCAGACGTCCGCCGGTCCAGCTGTTGTTGTCCACCTCGACTCCGACCGGAATATTGAAATTATTTGCATCCCAGTCATTTCCATTAGGCATCTTGCATTTCATCCACCTTGGGCATGACCATGGCGAGCCGATTATTTTCACATCAGGGTTAATGGCGTATATTTCTTTCAGTACAGGAAAAAGAAGGTCCCTATCCTCCTGATGTACTGCAAAATTCTCAAGCCCTGGAGTGTCGCACCATGTATATTCATCCTTGGTGCAGAAGTCAGAGGCGCCGATGCTGACTCTTATCAGGCTTGAGCCGACTTTCTCCTTGGAGAACATCTCGGTCAGGAATGCAGTCCTGTCTTCCTGTGACATGCGCAGAAGGTTATAGCATGAGGCGGTGGTCACGGCAAGACCGAAACCTGCAACTTTTTTTGCCTGCGGGTCATCTTCAAAATGGATTTGGTTCTTATTTGAAGAGGGGATGGAAGCAAAATCTGATGTAGTCTTCTTAAATAGGTTTTTGGCATCAGAAGATGTGACATAAACGACTACATCCTTTTCTTTTTCAAATTCTTCGTCCTGATTTGTGTCATTATTCTCAGGGTTTGTGCAGCAGGCGGCTATCATGCAAGTAGCCGCAAAGAGAAACATTTCAGTGAGTTTCATTTAGTATTGGTTTATTAGGTTTCGTCAAAATGGCAGCAATACAAAGTTATGCATTTTTTCGGCTCGCCTATCACCCCAATTTCAACAATATGGATTGCATTGTCACCCCCGGAATTACATATACCTAATGATCAGCGACTTAAGGTCCCATCCCGAAAAATAAAAAGTGGATTCCCCAGCCACGAGCGTAGGTTGAAAAATCATTCTTCCGGAGAGTTGCAGCGGCAGATAGCCGCCGGCGGTCCTCCCCACTTCGTGGGTCCCCTCCCTTTTCGGGAGCCAATGCCGCCGTCAACTATCTGCCGCTGCAACTTGTCTGAAATCCCTGTTATTGCAACTCGCTGAGAATAAGGAAAATTTCCTATATGAAATGCATCGGAAATTATTCTCCGCGGAAGTAGCGGACGGCATTGTCGAAGAGCGGTTGCTCAAGACCGTCGTCCATTATGTTCTTGAAGAGATTGCCCTCGTAACGCTCTGTGTGGCCCATCTTGCCGAGAATCTGGCCGTTGCGACTCACGATACCCTCGATTGCATAGTATGAACCGTTCGGGTTGTACGGCGACTCCATGGTAGGCTCCTCCTCCAGAGGATCCACATACTGGAACGCAACCTGACCGTTTGCAAACAACTCCTTCGCAAGAGCCTCATTCACAACGAATTTACCCTCGCCATGGCTCACTGCAATGGTATGCAGGTCGCCAACTGAGAAGCCCGCAAGCCAAGGCGAATTGGTTGTTGCGACACGAGTCGTGACCATCTGCGAGATATGACGGTTGATATCGTTGCGGAAAAGCGTAGGGCTGTCCTTTGTAACCTGACCCAGACGGCCATAAGGCAGAAGACCGCTCTTGACCAGAGCCTGGAAACCGTTGCAGATGCCAAGGATGAGACCACCTCTGTCAATCAGAGCATGGATAGCATTTGCTATATCCTTATTGTTCAGCACATTAGCGATGAACTTGCCGCTTCCGTCAGGCTCATCACCGGCAGAGAAACCACCACTGAGCATCAGAATGTTACACTCATCGATATTCTTCTTCATCATGGCGATTGAATCGAAGATATCCTTCTCGGTAAGGTTGCAGAACACCCCGAACCTTACCTCTGCACCGGCACAACGCCATGCCTTGGCAGAATCATAATCGCAGTTAGTTCCAGGGAAAACAGGAATGAACACCAGAGGATGCTCAATCTTCTCACCCTTGTATTTCATCTCGGACCTCTTGACCTTCAAAGGCTTGATGCCCTCCATGCCCTTAGGAGCAATCTCTTTGTGGAAGGCCTCGGCAGTATCTGGATAAACCTGGGCAAAGCGCTCCGAATTCTCCGCCATGAGATCGAAAATGTCGAACTTATGGCCATTGATGTTCAGGATGCTGTCCTCACCGTCGGTAATCTCACCAAGGAGGATTGCATTCTCGTAATCCAGAGGCTCCTCAGACTCAACCACGATTGAGCCATAGCCATAGTCGAATAGAGTATTTTCATCGACATTAACCTTAACATCCAGACCATTGCCGAAGGACATCTTGCAAAGAGCCTCGGCAAGACCGCCGAACCCGAGAGCATAACCGGAAACGATGTTGCCCGCCTCAATCTGCTCGTGGATGAAAGTCCAGTTCCTCTTAAGCTGCTCTGTATCAGGCATTCTATTTTGAAGAGGGGTATGCTTGATAAGGTAAACCTTGTTGCCTTCCCATTTGAATTCAGGAGAAATCACCTGGTCAGCATCAACCGTGGTGATACCGAATGCCATGAGCATAGGCGGAACATTGATGTGCTCGAAAGTACCGCTCATCGAATCCTTTCCACCGATTGAAGGCAGACCGAGCTCGACCTGCATCTTAAGCGCACCCATCAGGGCAGCAAGAGGCTTGCCCCAGCTCTTGCGGTCGGTCATCCTCTCGAAATACTCCTGATAAGAAAAACGCATCCTGTTATATGCAGCACCGGCAGCCACCACCTTAGAACAAGCCTCCACAACTGCATAGGCAGCACCGTGATAAGGACTCCATGAAGTGATGAACGGGTTGTAGCCGAAAGCCATGATGCTGGAAGTATCCGTATAGCCGAAAGTAGGCAGTTTCTGCACAGAGACCTGGGTCTCAGTAGTTTGCAGGCAGCCACCGAAAGGCATGAGCACGGTAGAGCGGCCGATGGTCGAGTCGAACATCTCAATCAGGCCCTTCTGCGAAGTGACATTGCGGTCACGCAGATTAGCCAAGACTTTATCCTCTAAAGTCTTGCCCTCGACTTCTCTCCTGAACGGATCAATATCCTCAACGGCGCCCACAGTAGCCTTCGAATAATGCTTCGCACCGGCGCTGTCAATGAATTCACGTGACAAATCAACAACAAGCCTGTCACCATTGAACATCCTCATCCTTGCAGAGTCAGTCACGTCGGCAACATGTGTCACCTCGATGTTCTCACTTGCGCAATATGCCATGAACTCGTCCTTGTCCTTCGCCTCGACTACAACGGACATCCTCTCCTGTGACTCGCTGATAGCCAGCTCAGTAGAATTAAGTCCGCTATATTTTACAGGCACCCTGTCAAGATAAATGTCAAGTCCGTCGGTGAGCTCGCCGATGGCAACGCTCACTCCGCCGGCTCCGAAGTCATTTGACTTCTTGATAAGACGGGTGACCTCAGGACGGCGGAAAAGTCTCTGGATTTTCCTCTCCTCAGGCGCATTACCCTTCTGGACCTCACTGCCGCAGCTCTCAAGCGAAGCCTCGGTGTGCTCTTTCGAAGAACCAGTCGCGCCGCCGATACCGTCACGTCCGGTGCGGCCTCCCAGCAGGAGCACCACATCGCCCGGAGCAGGGCTCTCCCTGCGCACGCTGTCTGCCTTCACGGCACCTACTACGGCGCCGACCTCAAGCCTCTTTGCAAGATAACCGTCATGGTAAATCTCACGTACATGAGTGGTTGCAAGACCTATCTGGTTACCGTAGCTTGAATAGCCGTGGGCAGCCTTGCGGGAAATCACGCTCTGCGGAAGCTTGCCCGGAATGGTCTCAGCTACAGGCAGATAGATATCCGCAGCACCGGTCACGCGCATTGCCTGATAGACATATGCCCTGCCGGAAAGAGGGTCACGGATTGCACCTCCGAGACATGTTGCCGCTCCACCGAAAGGCTCAATCTCTGTCGGATGGTTATGAGTTTCGTTCTTGAACTGAAGGAGCCATTTCTCCGTTGTAAGCTCACCCTCATCATCCACCACGTCAACATCCACGTATATGCTGCAAGCATTGTTCTCTTCACTCACCTCCATATCGTCGAGCAGGCCCTGAGCCTTGAGATAACGGGCTCCGACCGTTGCCATATCCATCAGGTTCAAGCCCTTATGTTCACGACCAAGTTCCTTGCGAATCTTCATATAGAGGTTGAGAGTACCGTCAATCTCGCCCTTTATGAAGGAATCCTCGACGGAAATTTCCTCAAGTTCGGTGGTGAAAGTGGTGTGGCGGCAGTGGTCGCTCCAATATGTGTCGAGAATGCGGAGCTCGGTCTCGTATGGGTCACGTCCCTCCTTCTTGAAGTAGTTCACCACCTCACGAAGGTCGTCGGCATTCATTGCCAGTCCCATCTTCTTGCAATATGGTGCAAGTTCCTCCTCCCCAAGGGAGGTCAGTCCTTCAAGAACCTTCACCGGAATAACCTCCGGCTGTTCGGTCTGGACGAGGCGGGAAAGGTCCTTTTCCCTTGACTCGACCGTATTTATATAATAGTGTTTGATTTTGGCTATTGTCTCATCCGAGGTGTCACCGGGAAGGACGATGAGTTTGGAACTCTTGATGGTAACATCGGCAGAAGGGTCTATCAGACGGACGCAGTCAACAGCCGAAGCCGCCCTCTGGTCGAATTGTCCCGGAAGGAACTCTACCGCGATGTATTTTGAGCCTGCAAGATCACAAGAATCTGTAACACTGTCAGTTACAATTTCTCCGAATACGCTGTAGCGGCATTTCTCCAGAAGAGAATCAGAGAATCCGAACAGGTCATAGACATTCAGATACCTGAGCGCTCCCAGGTCGAGCTGAAGGTTTTCATTAAGTTCACTAAGGAGGCTGCGGGCCTCAACCTGGAATTCAGGATATTTTTCAACGTAGATGCGATGGTTGTTCATAAAGTTTCGCAATTTGTTATCTGGGAATTAGATTTCTGCCGCAAGCACCTTCTCGGTCTGTTTTCTTCTGAACTCCAGAAGGGCAGCCTCAATCTGAGGGTTGGACAGGGAAAGAATCTGGGCGGCATAGAGACCGGCATTCTTTGCTCCGTTGATTGCCATGGTGGCAACAGGGATTCCCGGAGGCATCTGAATGATTGAAAGCATAGAATCGAGACCGCCGAGTGCCTTTGTCTGAATCGGAACTCCGATGACAGGAACTGTCGTCATCCCGGCAACCACGCCTGCGACATGGGCTGCTCCGCCCGCTCCTGCGATGATTACGCTTATGCCGTTTGCTCTTGCCGATTTCGCAAATTCACACATCAGGTCAGGAGTCCTGTGCGCGCTGATTACTTTTTTTACTACTTCGATTCCGAGTTCTTCGAGGACTGCAATTGCCTGTGACATAATGTCATAGTCGCTTGTCGAGCCCATAATGACTGCAACTTTTGGAGTATCCATATTTATTTGATGTTTAGATAGTTTCCAACCATGGAAGGGAGGTACCCTCTCCCGGCGCGCAAAGATAGTCATTTTATCGGGATTTTCGCCCTGACTTTACTGCTTGTGAATAATTTAAGTTTCGCATGTAGCGAAACTTGAGTGAATAATCATTTTGCGTGGAATGCGATTTCAAGTACCGTAGGGCTCTCCGCGGACTTGAACAAGGCAGGCAAACATCCCAGGGCCTCCAGGGAACCGCGCCATGCAGATATGTCAGGAGATGCATTCTCAATGAAAATGACAACCTCGCGGCCGGCACTTCCGGGGTCGTACCTCCATCCGATTGCCACATGTCCGTCAGATGCAGCAAGGGCATCACTGACAAGGGCATCCATGACCTGTACGAGGTCCGGGCCGCTGGTCAGAATTTCCACGGAAGCCGGGCCGCGTCTGAACTCAAATGAGTTGACGTCAGGAGCCGCAATCGAACTGTTGGAATATACCTCTTCCATCAGATCGGCAACCCTTATCCTTTCCAGTTGACGATGATCATCCTTACCGCCTTTCGCAGAGCCCATGACGTCATCAAGAAGCCTTATGAGATGCTCGCAGCCGACCTCAACCTCCCGTCCGTAACTTTCCTTCTGTTCTTCATTCAGATGTCTGAACTGGTTCGACAGAATCTGGGCATAGACAATGACCTTGTCCATCGGAGCCTGAAAGTCCGTACTCATGGACATGAGGAACCGTTCTTTCTCCGCAACTTCCTCGCTGCGCCTGTAGGCCTGGCGCAATTCCTGATTGCGTTTGTACGCCTTGTCATTGAAATGCATGATACCGGCCTTAAGAGCAACCTCGGAGCTGCCTTCGTACAATTTGGGATCTATGCTTATTGTATGTATTAGAATGGCCCTTGGCTCAGTATTCCCCGGCAAATCCAGCAAGGCCTGAACATCACGGTCACCTTTAAAGCCTTCCTTGAAAAGAAGGTCCCGGATGTCGCTGCGGCCCGGTTCCCTGACAAAGGACAGAAGATGCTCGACGTCAAGGTCCCCTTCAGGTATATTGAAATCCCTGTAGAAAGAAGATGAAAACCGGAGAGTAAGGTCCGGCAACATACGCCACAGATAGACATTCAGTTCAGACAGGATATCCGCCACCTGAGCCTTCGACTTTTCTGCCTCTTTTGCCCTTTCGACAAGCCTTTTTCTCTGAATCCGCTGACTGATGGCCATTGACAAAGGGACTATGAATGCAAACACGACAATGGCCAGAATTGCCAGAAATGACAGCACATACATGGACCACGTATTCAATCTCGAACGTTCCATCCATGAAATATTGACAAAGCGGATTCCTTTCGGGAAATCACTTGCATAAGGATGAATCTTCTTGGCCACCCTCCAGTCCAGCCAATAGTCTTTCTCCAGTTTTATCCACGGAACATCACCGGGATCCTCACCGGAAAGAAGTCTGTCAACCGTATGACGGATTTGTCTGAACATGGAAGGGAAAGGTGTCAGATACCCTCCGAGGCACATATTCATCGCATTTATCATCGGCAAGTTGAAATGCTCCGGTGTCATGGTGAAGAAATGGCCGATATTGTAGTTCATGGCAGCACCGGCATATGGGTCGTCCTTCAGGTTAAGATATGATGTATTCTGCCGGTCTGTTGAAAGTGCGGAGGAGAGACTGAATCTTCCGGTATGGGCGGTATGCCAGTTTCTGTTTTCCGGATGCATCGTGCTCACAGGAAAAAGCGTGGTCTGCGGCTGACGGTTTGCCAGGCTCCGGATCCTGTCTTCCTGTTCAAGAAACAAATTAGGCCTGTATCTCAGGGTGTCATCCCCCATCTGCCGGATTATGTGTTCCCTGATGTGGTCATCCACGTAAGTACTGTCCATCACGGTTACCACATAGTGAGGGAAACCCAGCTCCCGGATAAAATCAAGATTTTCCCTGACGGCAGGCTCAGACTCCGCGACAACCACATTCGGCATTCCGGAAAGGATGCCCCGATATTCAGGATGAGTCACTCCCAGGCAAAGTATAGGAGTTTCCTTGAACATAGGATCATCAACCAAGGCGGAATTATGGCAGATATAATCCCCATAAAGGACAAGAAGGTCCGGTTTTACCTTGTGATTGCGTATCCTTATCAGCGCATTTCGCAGAAATCTGGTAACATCCGGCTCGTACACGGGTTTTTCAAAGAAAGGGATGGACACGCCTGCGGTCTGGTAGAAATGCAGTTTGTAGCGGGTCGTATCGGAAAACTCCCTCTGAGCCGCATCCAAGAAACTATGCCATGTCTGCCCGAGTAACGGATGCGGAAAAAGGAACACAATCTGTTTCTGCTCCGAAGGTTTCCTGCATGAAGTAATGAGCAGGAGCAGCATGAGGAAGAGAGTCAGGAATCTTGATTTTTTCATGGCAGCTTGATTTTGAAAACGGACCCCTTGCCCTCTGTACTTTCCACAGAGATCTTTCCGCCCATCAGTTCAACGAATGTCTTGCATATATACAATCCGAGACCGCAGCCCGAGGCGAAACTGTTCACCTTGAAGAAACGCTCGAAGATAAGTTCATGATATTGTTGCGGAATGCCTATTCCACTGTCACTGACACAGATTTCTCCAGAGAAGCCCTCCTCCCGGAAAGGTCGCCATGACAGGACAATTTCAGAAGATTCATCGGAGTATCTGGCGGCATTCACAATCAGATTTCTCAGAACCTCGGCAAGGAGCATGGCATCGGCTTTCACAATGATGGTCCGTGCACTTCCATCCAGTACAATCCGGCGCCGGATGCCTGCTGTAATATCAAGATTTGCATGACGCTGATATATGTCAAGCATGGTATCAAAAGTGACAATTCCGATTCGCGGAGTTATCGGTATGCCCATTATCCTGTTCACGGTCAGGATGTTGGTGACATTGTGCCTGAGCAAGAACACATTCTGGTCTATGGCGTCTGCATATTCTTCAAGTTCATTGTCAGACAGGTCCGTCCCGGACATTGACAGAATCTGGGTATATCCGGAAATCGAGTTCAGAGGAGTTCTGATTTCATGGTTCATGGCAGCAATGAAACCCTCCCTTGCCCTGAGTGAATTGACTATGCGGTTGGTCTGGGCCTCCTTGGCCTCCAGCTGTTTTTCCTCGTCTATTTTAAGGATCAGGCCCCTTCGCCCGACATAATCTCCTACTCCCGGAGTGACCGTCATCCTTATTTCATACCAATGCGGCTTATTTCCGTCAATGGAACAGAACACCTCCATGGAATGTCGTCCCTCCCGGTCAATTGCTGTGAACTCTCTGAGTTTGCTCATGAAAAAATCCGACGCCTGAATGCGGCTGAGGCTCTTTATGCCCGTGGAATTGTCCTCCCATGTTCTAAAATCGATGATGTCCATCACCTGCCTGAGAACGCGATGGTTGATAAGGGCATAGTTGGCATACCTGCGCATCTGGGCGGCATTCCTCTTCGCTTTTCCTGACAAATATATGATTATTAACGTGCTTAAAACAATGATAATGAAGGCAATAAACCATAAAAGGACACGAACGATTGCGTAAAGTTCAGGCCTGCGGTCTTTCAACCCGGCATTATAGACATTTATAAAATCCGGAATGGTTCCATAGTCCAGATGATATGGACGGACGACATCCCAGTTGAGATTGAATCCGGCCTTATGCCGGAGAACTTCAGTCCGGTCCGGACTTTCCCCCTTAAGCAGCCTCACACCCGCCTCCACGGCATCCCTGATCTGGTCATCAAAAGTGCAAAAATAGCCTCCAATGCATTTTTCATTCATGAGAAAATCTTCAGGGACCATGGTAAAATATGGCATGAAACTCGGTCCATCCACCAGTTCCCGGGAAATCCGGTCATGCTTGGACTGAATGAAGAAGTTGGGAGATTTCTGCGGATAGAATACCCATGCCGTCGGAACATGGTTCATGTTGAGGTTTACGTTCCATGTAGGAGCAAGAATTGAACGGCAGGAGAACACCATCTTGTCCTTATGGTTTGCCATCATCCTGAGCTGTCCCTCTTTTGTCTTCCCGTCAAGATTGTTGAAGAAACGGGCCGAATCCAGAAGCTCCATCTGAGAGCTGAGTTCATTGTAGAGTATCCTGTCTTCCCAGTAGGCCTTCACGTCAAGCAAGGTTACCAGACGGTTGGGGGTCAGAAGATAGTACTCCGGCAGGGCAAATTCATCGAATATGTTGGTGATGATCGAGTCTGCAAAATTCAGATTTTCCTTCAGGTGGATTCCGTCTGTTATTTTGACCATGGAGGTCCGGCCTCCGGAATAGTGCTCCTTGAGAAGCGTTTCCTGGAATGTAAGGCGTTCATTGTGCCTGAGCCCGTAGCATACAAGCGGAATTTCTGAAACCGGAGTTTCTCCGATTGTGGACAATATCCATCCGCAGACATCGCCGTAGGATAGAATCAGGTCCGGCATGCATCCTCTATGCTCCAGATTCCCGATATTACTGATGAATGCTTCCCTCTGCCTTGGGTCCGACTTGTCCTGATAATCTGCAAAAAAGACCTGGACATCCCCCCTGATTCCCTGGCGCCGGAGTTCCTTGCGGGCTTTTCGCGACCATTGTTCATAGACAGGATCATCCGCATTGGTAGGCCAGTAGAGAAGCACGTCGGCTTCAATGGTCCCATTACCGGAGCCTCCGGTGCATGAAGCCGCAAAAATCACGGAGCATACCAGAAACAGCATGCTCGCCAAACCGATGTATTCTGAATGCGGTCGCGCCATCAATCCAGTTGTAATTTTTCTGAGCAAATGTAGAAATAAATCTCAAAAAAAGAAAAGCGGTATATTTTATTCAAAAAAAGGGGCTGTTATAAATTATTGTATTATCTTTGTTTTCTTATTTATAATTTGTGTAATTTATAACTTGTGTAACCCTATTAACACAACAACTATGGACCTTGGAGCTCTCAACAATATTGACTGCAGCAACATTTCCCTTATAATCGTGGACGACATTCCCATCAACACGAAGCTGTTGGGAAAACTTCTTGAACCTGCAGGTTTTAAGTCACTTCAGCAATACAACAACAGCCAGATGGCGCTCGACAGTGTAAAGGCCGACCAGCCGGATATAATACTCCTGGATGTAATGATGCCGGGGATTGACGGTTTTTCCTTCCTTTCTTCAGTCAGGGAGAACAAGAAATTGGATAAGACAAGAATCATCATGGTTTCAGCAGTCAGCGAGTCAGAGGAAGTTCAGAAAGCTCTTTCCATCGGGGCAAATGACTATCTGACAAAGCCAATCAATGCAAAACGTCTCTATGCCTGCATTGCAAGTCAGATTCAGCAAATCATGGAGGAGGAGAAGTAAATGAGCAGAAAACCAACCATATTGATTGGTGAGGACAAGCAATTCCTTGTAGACATAATAAAGGAGTCTTTCGGATCCGGGTTCAATTGTATATGTGTCCGGACGGAAGAAAAAGTTTTCGAGAACCTCGATTCGGCAGATGCCGTGGTAGTCGGGCTTGATGTATGTCCGAGGGAACAGGAAGAAAGGGTTAAAATGATTTCCGAAATAAAGGCAAGGAAAGACATCCCTCTGATGGCTCTGACAAGCCTCCAGTATTCTTCGGTCAGAATTGGACTACTCAGAAAAGGGGCGGACGATGTCATGACCAAGCCTTTCAATCCTGAAGAACTTGTGATCCGTATGGAAAAACTCCTATCAAGAATCAGATGAAGCGTTTCCTGAATTTCATATTTGCAACAGTCGCAATCATCGTCTTCTCTCCTTTGATGATAGTGATTGCAATCCTTGTCTATGCAGAGATCAAACAGCCGCCTATCTATTCGTCCGTAAGAATCGGGAAGAACTGGAAGAAATTCCGCATCTACAAGTTCAGGACAATGAAAAAAGGTGCGGACAAAATGCTCTTCGACCTCCAGTCCATGAACTCATACATCAGATTGGAAGATGAACAGATACCTCAAAGGGTAGTATATGAGAGCAAGGACTTCCTTTATGCAGACAATTACAGGGTGCGTGAGGATGTCTATCTGACCGAGCGTCACAAGTGCTTTGAAGGATGCTTCATCAAGATTGAAAACGATCCGAGAATAACCAAGTTCGGCAAGTTTCTCAGGAAGACAAGCCTGGATGAGCTTCCCCAGCTTTTCAACATCTTCATGGGTGACATGGCCCTTGTCGGCAACCGGCCGCTTTCCATTGCTGAAGCAGAACTTCTGACCACAAATGAGAACGGAATACGTTTCAAGGCCAGTGCAGGTCTTACCGGACTCTGGCAGACAGATGAAAGGAAGGACGACATGCCTCCGTACGAGAGGATGAGACTCGACAATACTTATGCCGAGAACGAATCTCTGATGTATGACATGAAATTGATTTTTGCAACATTCAAGAAAATAATTACTGGTTCAAATGAATAGAAACCGGATATTGATGTTCATTGCCGCCCTCTTCATCGGGGTTGTGACCGGAGCTCAGACAAAACTGCCTGTCAGAGAGGTCCGGATGGACAGTACGATGCTGATTCTCAACAATATGACCGTTGACGACTACATCAATCTGCATCTTCCTCCATTGGACAGCCTGTATTACAATGCATACTGCATGTCCAATGCGATCAAATATTATGATGAGGAGGCGAAATATTATGCCAGCGCAGTGACGACGGAAAAGCTCAAGCCGCTTGACTGGATAAGGTTGGTTTCATCCGCCAACTATGGCAACACCGACATTGCAAGCACCCTGCGCAGCGAAGCCACCTATCCGATATGGGTCGAAAACAGCAGCAAGCAGCGGAATTTCTTCTTCAATGTGGGAGTAACCCTGAACATACCCCTTTCCGACGTGTTCAACACCCACAACAAGGTACGTCAGGCACAGGCAAAGCTCAGGCAGACCCAGCACAGAAGGGACGCTGAGCTTGACAATATAAAGCAGCAGATCATCAGCCTCTACTGCGAAGTCATATCAGGAATCAATTCGCTCAAAAGTGCAGCCGAGAGGATGGTCATAGCAAAGGCGCAGTACGAATTTGCCGAAAAGGATTTCATTAACAACAAGATTACATCAGAAGTTCTCTACAGGTGCAAGAGTTATGAAACCGCCGCCACTCAGGACTATGAGAGGCTGAGAAGCGGAATAAATCAAGCTCTGCTGAGTCTTGAAGTCGTTTCATGCACGAAGTTGATCAGCCCGGAAAAAGAACCTCAGAATCAGGAGGAAAGACACAAGAAAAAGAAATGAAGGCACTGCAATACATAATCAGGATACTCGCAAAGAAGTGGTTGCTTTTGCTGGTGCTGCCGGTTATGGCAGCAGCGGTCGTTTTTGCCGTCATGTCACGCCAGCCTAAATTGTACAAGTCAAGCTGCACCATATACACTGGCATCGTGTCCGGTTATGATGTTCTCGCATCCGAGAACAGCCGTCAGGACTGGATGGCCGTCAATAATGCAGTTGACAATCTTATGAGTGTAATCATGGCGGAGTCCACCCTGAGCAATGTTTCGATGCGACTTCTTGCACGCAACATTTCACATCTGAACACCGAGGACACAGGAGAATACATGACTCCTAAAACGGCAACGGAGCTGAACACCCTCGTTACTCCGGAAGTGAAGGCTCTGACTGTTGAAGGCGACGAGGAAGCCACCTTCAAGAATTATATGAAGCATTTTGAATCCAGTCGCGACAACTGGTTCAAGCAGATGTTCCTTTGGAATCACCGCCACTATAGTTTCAATGCTCTTTCCAACATTCAGGTCAACAGGGTGAGCAACTCCGACATGCTTCGTCTGTCATATACTTGCGATGACCAGTACATTGCATACAACACTCTGCTCATTCTCGAATCTGAATTTATAAAACAGTATCTTTCAATTCGTTACCAGCAGACAAACGATGTAGTCCATTATTTTGAAAGCGAACTCAAGACCATTTCTGAAGATCTTTCAAGGAAGGAAAACGACCTGACGGACTACAATATAGAGAACGGAGTCATCAACTATAACGAACAGACCAAAATGGTTGCCGAAAGGCAGAAGGACCTCGATGCCCAGATTGAACAGATACTCAGGGAAAAGGATGGGGCAGACGAAAAAATCAAGATTCTGGAAGAAAAGATGGGCAATGTAACCGATGTGTTTGCCCACAATGCATCCTTCATCAACCAGTTGCACACCATCAACAGCCTCTATTCAAATTCATCTTCTGAAGGTTCTGGTCCTGCAAAAGAAAGCCTGAATGAAAAAATCGCTAAGGAGACAGATAAACTCAAGTCCATAAGCAACGAAATCAGCGCCGCCCAGCACAATAAGGAAGGACTTGCCAATGACCTCTTGGTCAGCGAATGGGTGTCTGCACTGCTGGTGAGATCAAAGGCAGATGCAGAGCTTGCCGTACTTTACGAGCATAAGGAAGATATGGAGGAGGAAGTGAAGCGTTTCTCTCCTGTTGGTTCGTCAATCAAGAGACAGGAGAGGGAAATCAATTTTTCCGAGCAGAACTACCTTGCCAACCTCAATTCGCTCAACAGCGCAAAGCTCAGACAGAAGAACCTCCAGCTTACCTCAGCGACGTTCAAGGTCCTTACCCCTCCTACCGTGGCACTATATCCGGAGAAGACAAAGAACAAGCTCTACTCCATGATTGCGTTCCTCTTCACTTTCGTGCTTATCTGCGGCATTGTCATTGTCATTGAGGAGTTCAACAAAAAGCCATACGATGCTGCTGCCGCCAGAAAGCTCATAGGCCTGCCGGTCATAGGTGCTTACCCCCACGTGAAAAAGAAGAAAAAGAATACGATATATGAGGACCTGGCGATGAGACACCTGGGCAATTCCATCACCAACCACTTCGACAGGAATCAGAACGTACAAATCATTAATATCATAAGCGTCAGCAAAGGCGAAGGCAAATCGACGATAGGCAAGGCCCTGTTCAACTATTTTGAAAATCTTGATACCAAGCCGGTATATGTGAACTGGGAAGAGGATTTTGAATACAATTCGAAATATTACCTTCTTGCAAATTCCATCTATGACTTCTGCGTCAATGAAAACAACATGGAAGCAATGCCTGAAGCCAATGTGATAATAGTGGAATACCCGCCTCTTAAGGATGCCTCATTTCCTACAAAGATACTGAGCAATTCTGCAGTCAACATCCTTGTAGCAGACTCCAAAAAGGACTGGACAGGAATGAGCAACCTGCTTACCAATGAAATCAAGAGATTCAACAAGCAGAACAATCTGCGAATCATCCTCAACAACAGCGACATTGACACTGTCGGTTCATTCACTGGAATGCTCCCTCCGTTCAACAGAATCCACAGACTGAGATTCACGTTCTGGAATCTGGGAGCGGACAACAACGAATAGAGCCATGGCAGACAAATGGAAAACTGCCATCCTTTGGGCCGTCGCTGCAGTCCTTGCTGCGGCCACGGTTGCTCTTATAATATGCGGCAAGCTTCCGCTGGCGGCTGCCTTGTGCGTTGCACCAATTCTTGGACTCACCGTAGTCAAGGCCTTCGACAACAGGATGCTTTCCCTTTCATTCATCCTGCTGGCAGATTTCGCAATACCAGTTCTTGAGCATTACCTCCCGGGAATGTCAATGGGAATGCTGATGGATGCCACCATCCTTTTTAATGTCGTGGCCATCCTGTTTGCTTCAATAAGCGGATACAAAAGTTCAAACGTCATCACCATTGATCTTATTGCAGCTGTCGTTATCTGGCTGATATATTGTATCATTGAAATTGCAAATCCTAACATGAGGAGCATAGGAGTGTGGCTCTCCGCCGTCCGGAGCATGGCCCTTTATTTCCTCATGGTCACTATAATAGTGGAACTGACCATTACCGATTTCAGGAAATTCATGGTCATCCTCAAAATCTGGTCAGTCTTCGTACTTGTTTCATTTGCAAAGGTAATGTACCAGAAATACGTTGGGTGGACTCCGGGGGATGCATTTTTCCTGAACGTGATGGACGGCAAGAGGACTCACATAATCTACTATGGCACAAGGTATTTCTCCATTTTCTCCGACGCGGCAAATTTCGGAGGTTCGATGGGAATGGCGATGACAGTATTTGCTATTGCCGGGATGCATGTCAAAAATGCAGGAGAGAAAATATATTTCTTCATCGTTGCAGCATGCGCATGCATCGGGATGTTCCTTTCCGGTACCAGAAGCGCCCTGCCGGTACCTGTTGCCGGAGTCATGGTCTATCTGGTCCTTATCAAGGATTTCAAGAAGATGGTTCCTATAACGATTGTATGCGCCGTAGCCATCGGATTACTGGCCTTCACCGAAATAGGCCAGAGCAATGCGGCAATCCGCAGGGCCAGGACCATATTCCACAAAGACGAAGACCTGTCCTACCTCATAAGGAAGGAAAATCAGAAACAACTCAGGGGCTACATGAAGGAACTTCCGTTCGGAAACGGCCTCGGGATGAGCGCAGGAAGGGCCCAGCGCAACGGGGACTATTCTCCTCTGACCTACATTCCTACCGACTCATGGATTGTGCAGCTGTGGGTTGAAACAGGTATTATAGGGCTGCTGATATATCTTGCCGTAATGATGTATATTTTTGCGAGGGGGGCCTACATCATCTTTTTCACTCTTAAGAACAAGATGCTGGCCGGGATGTGCTCCGGGCTTCTTGCCGGAGTAATGGGCCTGTTCGTAATGAGTACGAACAATGAGGTCTTCACCCAGTTCCCGAACAGCATTCTGGTCTATACCTCCATCGCCCTTGTATTCATCAGCCCCCAAATAGAAAAAAGAATGGTCAACAATGAAATTAAGTTTCGCATTTAGCGAAACTACCATATTTAGAGACCTTTAGGTCGTGGGTAAGTCCCTTCCCCGGGGGAAGGGATTTAGGGATAGGTCCTCGTAGAAAGGGAAATGTGCGGTGGGAAGAAGTTTTGCAAGCGGCACAACCCTCAGGATCACAATAAGTTATAACTTGCAAAACTTGAGTAATGGATAAAATGATATCTATAATAAGTGTCAACTACAACGGTCTGAAGCAGACTTCTGAGATGATTCGTTCAATCATGCAGAATGTGCACTCATGCCCGTTTGAAATCATCATAGTTGACAACGGGTCACGCAATGACGAGGCCAGGCAGCTGAAAGAAAATTTTCCGCAGATCAAGGCAATCCGCAGCGAAGAGAACCTTGGCTTTGCAGGCGGGAACAATCTTGCGCTTGCTCATGCAGATGGCGACTGGCTTTTCTTCATCAATAATGACACGGAGATTCTGCAAGACAATGTGGACAATCTCTGCAAAGCCCTTGAGGACAATCCTCAGGCAGGAATAGTCTGTCCGAAAATCTGCTTCTTTTCCGACAAGAGCATCATCCAGTATGCCGGCTACACGCCGATGAAAGGATTCAGGATGAAAAACGGAATGATCGGATACGGCTGCAAGGACGACGGCTCGTTTGACAAGGCAGGATTTACGGCCTTCCCGCACGGAGCCGCAATGATGGTAAGGCGCAGCGCGCTTGAGGATGTCGGTCCTATGCCTGAAATGTATTTCCTTTATTATGAGGAACTTGACTGGGCAATGATGTTCCTTCACAAGGGATGGAAAATCTATTTCGAGCCTTCCTGCACCATATATCACAAGGACAGCATGACAACAAAACGTTTCGGACCCGTGTTCACCTACTACATGACTCGCAGCCGTCTGATATATGCCTGGAGGAATCTGAGCGGTGCAGAAAGATGGATGTCCATCATGTTCACAAGATACGTTGCTTCGGCCAAAAGTTTCATTATTAACCTTCTGCATGGGAGATTTGACTCGGCAAAAGCAGTCGTCAAGGCCAATGCCGACTATATAAAAATGAAAAAACAGGGAAAAATATGATAACTCTGCTCCATATCGTACTGATTCTGGCTTTTGTCATTCCTGCGGTCTATTATTTTATTTTTGCCGTGGCAGGACGCATGTACAGGAGACCAGAAATTTCATCCCCGCAGACAAGCCGTTTCTGCATCCTGATTCCGGCATACTCAAGCGACGGTTTCATTCATGCCACGGTGCAGTCTGCCCTGAATCAGGATTATCCGAAGGACAAATTCAGGGTTATTGTGATTTCTGACCACATGAAGACAGAAACTGACGAAACAATCAGACGCACCGGGGCGGAGGTGCTGACTGTCCACTTCGAAAACAGCACGAAGGCAGCCTCGCTGAAAGCGGCAATGGAATATTTGGGCCCTTCCGCAGCAGACTATGTCGTGATTCTGGACTCTGACAATATCGTCGAAAACACCTTCCTCAATCAGATGAACCGTTCACTTTCCGGGAGGAACATTGCCCTTCAGGGACACCGCTGTGCAAAGAATATAGACACCCCTATTGCCAAGGCAGACGGAATATTCGAGGAAGTCAACAATCTGATTTTCAGGGCAGGACATTGTACATTGGGACTCTCATCAGCCCTGATAGGCTCCGGGATGGCCCTTCCGTACCAGTGGTTCTTCAAGACCTCGGGAGAGTTCGTCACTTCCGGAGAGGACAAGGAAATGGAGCTGAAGCTCCTCAAGGACGGGATATTCGTGGAATATGATCCCGACATCCACATTCTCGATGAAAAAACCCGCAGCATCCGGAACCTGCAGAAACAGAGGATGCGATGGCTCACCTCACAGTACTATCTCATAGGGAAGGCTCTGACCGATTTCCCGCAAGTCAGATTCAAGGCAGGATATTCAGACAAACTAGTCCAATGGGCTTTTCTTCCGAGGATATTGCTCCTTGCAGGTCTGCCGCTGACAGCCATTGCTACAATTCTGACAGGATCGTCCTGGATGGGAATCTATATTGCGGCAACACTGCTGCTTTTTGCGGGCATCCTCCTCGGTCTGCCTTCATGGGTTAAACCACGTGACATACTCGACATCTCGGTTGAAGTACCGAAGATGCTGCTGGCTACCATATACAACATTTTCAGCAAGAAACTGACAAAGGACAAATACATACACACCGACCATCAATGAGAATAGCAATCGAAGCACAGCGCATTTTCAGGCGCAACAAACATGGAATGGATTTCGTTATCCTGGAAATCATCCGATGCCTCCAGAAGACGGACCACAGGAATGAATACTGGATATTCGTGGCTCCGGGCGAAGACGTATGTCTGCAGGAAACTGCAAATTTCCATATTGAAGTCCTCAAGAGCGGCTTCTACCCTCTCTGGGAGCAGGTACTCCTGCCCCGGGCCGTTCGCAAAGTCAGGGCGGACATCCTGCACTGCACGAGCAACACGGCTCCGCTGTATGTGGGTGTACCGTTTGTCGTCACCCTTCACGACGTGATCTGCCTTGAAAAGGAAAATGGTGCAAGCAAGTCACTCTACCAGAGGATGGGCAGAATATACAGCCGTTTCGTGGTTCCTAAAATAATCCGCCGCTGCGGCAGGCTCATCACGGTATCGGAATACGAGAAGCAGAGAATCCTCGAAAAACTTTCCCTTAAAGAGGATATGGTGAAAGTTGTATATAACGGTTTCGGAAAGGAGTTCAACGAGGATGCAGCTTCAAAGGAGCGTGACTACCTGCTTTTCCTTGGTGCTACAGCTCCGAAGAAAAATACAAAAGGAACGCTTCTGGCCTATTCGATCTACCTTGAAAAATCCAGAAGGAAACTGCCTCTGAAAATTGCGGACCTGAGTCAGGAGCATGTCCGCGCCTACCTTGAGGAAATCGGGAAGAGCGAAATCCTCAGCCACATCCAGTGCACCGGCTATGTGCCGCACTCGGAGCTGCCTGCCCTATATGGAGGGGCCTCAACCTTCCTTTATACCTCATTCAGGGAGAGTTTCGGAATCCCGCAGCTTGAGGCTATGGCCTGCCTGACTCCTCTTGTGGTTTCAGACAAGTCGGCGCTGCCGGAAATCGCCGGACCGGGAGCAGTCTATGCCGACCCGTACAATCCTGAAAGCATTG
Organism: uncultured Bacteroidales bacterium; assembly: GCA_945827785.1. Classification (GTDB taxonomy): domain Bacteria; phylum Bacteroidota; class Bacteroidia; order Bacteroidales; family UBA932; genus Cryptobacteroides. Next base: position 89,483 of record CALZOR010000001.1, read on the forward strand.
CAGAAGCAATCCTGCGCCTTGAAAATGATGAGGAATTCAGGAAACAGACTGTGGAATACGGCAGGCAGAGGGTAAAGGAATTCTCCTGGGAAAAGGCAGCAGATGGAGTACTTGCAATCTATGAATCATTAAAATAAAAAACCATGGCAGACCTAAGCAATCTCAAATACACACATCCCGGACTCAAGAAATTCATCGTCTGGTGCCTTTCGTCAATGAAGCATCCAAGACCACGACTCTGGACCAGAATTTTCGTCAATCCGTTCTTTCATAAAAGAATGGGGGCCAAGGTATGCATGAAGGCACGCCTGGACGTGTTCCCGTGGAGGAAATTCGTCCTCGGAAAAGGAGCGATAATCGAGGACTATGCAGTGGTAAACAACGGAGCCGGAGACGTATTCATCGGGGAGAAATCCCGAATCGGAATCGGAAGTGTCGTGGTCGGCCCGGTTGAAATCGGAGCAAGGACATCACTCGGACCACATGTGCACATTGCCGGATTCAACCACACCTTCGATGACGGAGACCGCGACTGGAACGAACAGGGTCTGACACTCAGACCGATAAAAATCGGAGACGAATGTCTGATTGGAGCCAATTCATGCGTTTGCGGAGGCGTGACCATCGGCAACAGGGTACAGGTCGGAGCCGGAAGTGTCGTGACCAAGGACCTGCCTGACGCATGCGTAGCGGTGGGCAACCCGGCTAAAGTCATAAAGATGTACAATCCTCAAAACAAAAAATGGGAAAGGGTATGAAAGTGATGTTCCTGGTCTTCCACACGATTGTGGCCCATAGCGGAATCAGCAAGAAAATCCTCGCCCAAGTGGAAGGACTGAGGCAGAACGGAGCAGAAGTATCTCTGTGCAGCCTTGTCATAGCACCTGACGGAAGGAAATACAGGGCTCTGGATTCCAGACCGATATGCGAGTTCGGAGGCGGGCTGAAAGCCAAGATACGTAAAAGAGTTGATTACTCGGACATAGTCGAAAGTGCCAGGGAAGGCGGATATGACCTTATATATATAAGGTATGACATCAATGCCGATCCTTTTACTGTCAGAATGATGAAGATGCTGCATCGGAGCGGAATCAGGACCATAGTAGAAATCCCGACCTACCCTTATGACGGAGAATTCAGGGGACAGGGTCTGATGATGAACCTCCAGCTTGCAATCGACAAGCTTTTCAGAAGACGCTTTTTCAGCTACTGTGACCGCATTGTCCTCTACAGCGGCCCCTCAAGCCTGCATGGCAGGCCCGTCGTCCACATCAGCAACGGAGTGGATTTCAGTTCTGTTCCCCTTTCACAGGACAGGAACGGCTTCCATGGCAGCCTGAAACTGCTTTCGGTTGCCAACATCCACCTCTGGCACGGGCTTGACAGGCTTATCCGGGGCATGGCGGAGCACAAGGACATCGATTGCGAGCTGCACATTGTGGGAGACGGAGTTCCACAGATAATCGAAAGCTACCGGACATTGGCAGAGAGTCTCGGGATAGCAGACAAGGTGAAGATTCTCGGTCCCATGTACGGAAAGGACCTGGACCGGGAATTCGGATGGGCCAACATGGCTGTGGGCAGCCTTGGAAGGCACCGCAGCGGAATCACGAGCATCAAGACCCTGAAAAACAGGGAATATGCAGCAAGGGGGCTTGCCTTCTTCTACTCCGAGCAGGATGAAGACTTCGACAATGCACCTTATGTGATGAAAGTGCCGGCAGACGAGTCTGCAATCGATGTCAAAGCCCTGGGAGAATTCCTTTCAGGCCTGAAAATGAGCGGGGAAGAGATAAGGCAGTCCATACGGAATCTGAGCTGGACGGCCCAGATGGCCAGAATTATCGAAAGTATTTCTTGAAAAGAAGAGACAGGAAGGGACGAAGCGAAAAAGCATAGGAGTGGCGTGCCAGGATAACCCATGCAATTTTAAGTCTCAGTTTCAGGGGCAGATTCCATGAGTTGTGCATAAGGGACATGACAAAGCTCCTGGAAAGCATTTTAACGGCCCGTGTCTTCTCCCCGGATACCGCAAGCGGAGCAACGAGCTCCAGTGTTGTCAGATATCCCTGAACATTTCTCGGAGAGAAAGTCGTCGTCATTACGGAATTGCCCCTCACCCTCCTGTGGTAGAACTCCTCCGGGATGCCGGCAACTCTTGAAGCATTGATGTAGGCAGCAGCTGCGAAAGCCTCATCCTCATGCAAGATGCCTGTCGGAAATCTGAGCCCATGCTTTTTGAGAAATTCAAGTCTGAAAAGGCACATGCACACCGAGCAGCGGTAAAGCCCGCGCGCAAGCATGTCTGTCATCACGCTGCACCCGTCGGAAACCCCGGTATATGGAGCAGACCTGTGATAATCAAACCATGCGGAGCATGAGGCCTGGTCAAAGCCCTCTCCGAAGGACACGGCATCAAAAAAAACAAAGTCCAGATTGTCCTTGCGGCAGCGCGCGACACATTTCTCCATGGCATCCACGGAAATCCAGTCGTCGCTGTCCATGAAATAGACGAACTCTCCGCGGGCAATTTCAAGGGCATTGTTGCGGGCAGCACCCTGACCGGAATTTTTCTGCGAAAGAACGGTGATACGATTACCGAAACTTTGCAGGACCTCCAGGCTTCCATCAGTCGAGCCATCATCCACGGCTATCACCTCAATATCCTCAAGGCTCTGGTCCAAAACGCTTTGCAAAGCCTCTGCGACATAATTCCGGGTATTGTAGACCGGGATGATTATGCTTACTGCCGGCTTCATTCCTCAGTCTGATTTTCAATATTGTCCGAAGCCATCAAGAAGGACGACACCACCATCTTGTGGTCACTGATATAGTCATCTATGATGCGGCTGTCGATGCAGACAAAATCATCGCTATAGAAAATATAGTCTATTCTCATCAGGTCACCCATGCCTCTGTATGTGGAGCCGCTTCCGCGACCTGTCTCGAAGAAACTGTCTTTCAAGCCGGCATCCATCATCATGCGGTAAGGAGCGGAGAACGGCACACAGTTGAAGTCTCCTGCAATTATCAGCGGGAGGGTGGCTGCGGCGGCACAACGCTGCAGTGAGACGCCCTGATTCTTCCTTATGTCTCCGTTGCCAAAGAATGTGTAGGCGACATCGACTCCCGATATGCTCTTGGCCATATCCCCGGTTGTAAAATTATTGATTCCTGTTGTCATCAGGTGAACGGCCAGGACCTTGATTTTCTGACCGGAAGGAAGCTTGAGTTCAATTTCAGAAAAAGTATCGGAGAAGTCATCGAACTTAACCCTTTTGTGAGAGGCAATCGGATATTTTGAAATGATTGCACACTCCCCTTCCATATCGATATGCCTGTATTCTTTTCTGAACAGTTTCCTGAATGCCTTGTCGTCGAAATTCCAGCTCTCCTTGTATTCCTGAAGGAGAATCAGATCGAGTTCATTTTCTACGGCACTCTGAAGGAGCTTCCCGGCTGTCATTTCCGGATCGGAATTGAATGACATCCAGTTGATGTTCAAGGCTCCGATACGCAGCATCTCAGGAGTATGCTCCGGTTGGGGGCAGACCGTGCCCGGGCGGTTGTTGCAAAGGAAGAAATAGAGTCCGGTACATACCAAGGGGACAAGGACGATTGCTGAAATGATGATTGATTTCTTCATGATCTTTTAGCTTTTTCCCACGCAGCATTGCCTTTATTGCGCATCAGATATCCGATACCGGCAAATGTCGTGAAATTTGAAAAAAGGAAAAAATAAGGAACACGGAGAATTCCGGCCTTTTCATATTTGTCGAGAATCATTCCTGCAAGGGCAGAAAGGTAGAATAAAATCTGCAGAATCAGGACAATGAGATAGAAAAGCGGAGCACCCATAAGCACAATGACAAGGTTGAGAACCAGTGCAAGGATAAGGCACGAAGGAGTGAGAACCCAACGCAGAACCCTATGGGAAACAAACTGGAAAGCAGTCAGGCCATATTTGAAAGGGTTCATCAAGTCCTTGAGCGTCAACACGTTCTGCATTGCGCAACCAGCAAGCCTCACCTTTCGTTTTCGTTCCTCCTTAAGATCGGCAGAAGGCTTCTCAGCCGCATAAGCTTCCTTGCAATAAGCAATCTTGAAACCCTTGCGTATGACACCCATTGAAATGAACATGTCATCTCCGAGGGTACCTTTCGGAATGTCGGTCCAGAGTTCCCTGCGGATTGCAATCAGCTCTCCCGCAGCTCCCATCGCTGAATTCAGGCGGTCATCCAGTTCCTTGAGGAAGGACTCGTATTTCCAGTAAAGTCCCTCTGTAGCCGCAGCATTGTTACCGGTCTGGAGGACTTTTTTCTCACCGGCCACACAACCGACCCTGGGATTATCAAATTTCCTGACAATCAGATAGATAGAATCCTCATTCAATGCAGTATTGGCATCAGTCATGATGACAAACGGCGTCCGGACATAATGCATTGCCCGGTTGAGAGCTTCTGTCTTGCCCGCACGGGCATCCTGATGAAGGACCGTATTCTCCGGATATTCGGAAAGACGCTGAACAGTGGAATCCGTTGATCCGTCAGTTACCCAAACAATGTGGAGCCTGTCCTTGGGATAGTTCAGACTGCGGCAGTTTTCCATCTTTTGCGCCACGATATCTTCTTCATTGTATGCAGCAATGAGAAGTGTCACATCCGGGTACTCCTGTTCAACGGGAAAGGTCTCCGGAGGGGATTTACGCTCCTTGATCTTCACGGCAATCCATACAATGATTCCATAACCGAAAAAAGTATAGAAAATTACAAAGATGCAGATCCAGAAAAGGATTACAAGTGTTGTCATTATTATCTTTCAACAGGTAAAGTCAATACAAATTTTGCTCCGCCGGTGTAGCTCTGGTCCAGCCAAATATATCCTCCCATCCTCTTGGAAATCTTGATGCATATATCCAGTCCGAGACCATGGCCGGCTCCATTTTCATTATTATCCACGCTGACAAAACGGTTGAAAATCTCATCAGCCTTCTCAGGAGGTACTCCGCAACCCGTGTCGGTCACGATGAAATCCACGAACCCGTCCTCCCTGCTCGGGCAGCAGTGAACCCGTATTTCTCCCTCGGTCGTTGCCTTGCAGGAATTTGACAGCATGTTTATAAGAATCTGCTGGACACGTTTCGGGTCAGTATTTATGCAAAAGAAGTCATCATATTCCGAAGTGAAATATAGATTGACTCCGTTCGGGACCCTCATCATGCTGCAGGATACGGCCTTGCGGCAGATATTGTTGCATGATGCGGTGGAAAAGCGAATCTTGAGGATATCATGCTCGATGTCGGATATGCTGAGGATGTCATCTATGAGCATTGTGAGCAGTTCACCGCTGGATTCGATATATTTTACATATTCGGTTTTTTCTTCTTCAGAAAGACTGTCTCCGGCAAGTGTCAGCAGCTGAGAATACCCGATTACCGCGTTCAGAGGTGTACGGATATCATGGCTGATATTGTTCACGAACTGGGTTTTCAGTCGGCTTTCCTCCTTGGAAATGCGGGCCTGTTCGATGGCCTGTGCATATTCGCTTTCCCGGCGTACCTCCAGGTCAACATCAGCAAGTGCAAAGGCAAATTCCTTCAAATCCTCATTCAAGTCCTCTCCGTAGCGGATAAGCACGACATCCATCCATCTGTATTCCCCGTCCGGCATGCGGAAACGAAAGCGTTCCTGATGACGTCTGCGGCCTTTCAGGATGCCCATGATGTATTCTTTTTTTGAGAATTCAATCATCCTTTTAAAGTCATCCGGATGGCAATACGCCTTCATCAGTGCGGCATAAGAATCATAAAGGGTATTGAATGCCCGGCTGTTCCATCCGAGTGACTGGTCCAGGTCCTTGTATATCACGGAGAAATTTCCGTCGATACGCACGACCTTCAGGGATACGTACTGGGCGGCAATTCCATGAATGAGGTTGAAATCATGCTCAAGCTGCTCATTCTGCCTTACATTCTCAAGCTCCTCCTTCGAATATTTCCTGAAAACTACAGCGACTGCAGGCTCTTCACTCAACTTACGGTCCACAGGATAGAGCGAAGCCCTCAGCCATGTATGTTCCCCGGCGAAAATTGCCTTGAATGCATAGTCGGCACGCCTGTGGTTGTTATAGACCGCCTGGAGATTGTCACTCCCGGCAAATACCCTCCAGCCATCCCTGAACTCTTCGTCAATGTGAGGGCACAGCAATTCTATGCCATGAGGTATTGTGAGTGTTTCCGTATTCTCATCCAGATAGTTGAAGAATGGTGTGGTCTTGACCACCGTTATCAAATTACGCTGAAGGTTGAAAATGAATCCTCCTACCTGTCTGCTGGATATTGTGTTCTGGATAATATTCTCCGAAACTTTGAGAGTGCGGTCCTCGAATGAAACGACCATGTCGTCATTTGCCAGCCTGTTGGCCGTTATCCTGTACCATCTCAATTCTCCTTTCGGATCGAGAGAGGAAAAATGCTGCCTGTAAACAGGAGAAGAACGGAAATAGTTGTCGAGGAAATCATACCTCTGGAAATTCAGAATCTGCCCGGCCTGAGACTTGTCAATGTACAATTCAACAAACTTGTGCATGTATCTCGAGAACTCGCCCTCCTCATTCAACGGCAGCCGGGACTCGATTTCCGGAGTCGTCTTGACCGTTGAATAACGGTCTTCCTTCAGGTTTACGATAAGGATTGCAAGGGCATCACGTGAGTTGTAATAATTGAAATAACTCTTGAGCATGAGGCTCCTGCTCTTCCAATCATCGTCGATGTGGCTTATTTTCGTAAGGTCCCTGTGAGTTCCTTCGCATCTTATCCTGTCCGTGTATGACCAGTTCCTCCGGCCTCCACATCTTATCACCCTGCGGCTTCCGTCCGGATGATTCCACTTGTACTGCACCTCCGAGGTCTGCCCGTCTATCATTCTTTTCATATTGGCATCCAGAAGCTGCTCCGCTTCTTCATCCACACCCCTGTGCCAAAATTCATAGATATCCTCCGGACTGAGGTCCGGGGAGCAACCCAGAAGGGAAGCCATGATCGGATCGACAAGCATACGAGGCCTTTGGCCTTCAATGAGTTCCACGGCATATACACCAATGCCGAGATTCTCCAGCACATTCGCCGGGGTTAACTGTGTTGAAATCTGTCCTGGATTCTCTTTCATAAAGTAATATTCCACAATATCGGGCAAATATAACATTTTCCAATTAATAATTCCCGGGACAATTCTCAGATTATCATAAAATTCAGCAATAAAAGGAATTTTATGCTAATTTATAATCATTTTAAAATCAGATTTGCATTATGTACATAAAAGCAGTATATTTGCCAGCTAATTGTGTATCGACTTTTTACAGAAAGTTTTTAAAAGAAGATGAAAAGATTAGTTGTTTTTTCACTGGCAGCCGCAGTTTTGTTCATTTCCTGCAACCGCCAGATTAAGCCTGAGTCGGTCAAGACAAAAAATGAGATTGAATATGAGATGAGCTGGGAAGATGTTTTCGGCAAGGTCAATCCTGAAAAGACCTGGTCCGAAAGTGCCGTTGCCAGCATCAATGTCAAGAATGCAGGCGATGCTCAGATAAGCATCTACTCTCTCGGAGAGTCAAAGCGGGTGCTTCTTGCAAGGGAGACCGTCTCATCTGACGCCACAATCACATTCGACATGCCGCTCGGCCTGGATTACGGTATCAGTGTCTGCAAGGAAAATGCAGAAGGCACCACATACATGTCTGTCAACAATTCTCAGCTTGCCGCAGGCACTGCAACGGTTGATTTCGCCGTTGCATCTACAAAGGCAGACTTCCCTGCCATTACTGAGCAGAACAAAGCTGCTCTTACAATGCCGACAGCAGTCAGTCAGGCAACCGGAGAAAGGGCCAAAATCTGGGGATATACCAACTTCCCTTCATGGATCTGGTTTGACATCAACGAGGCCATCCCGGAGAACAAATCAGCAGTGGAAATGGGCCAGATTACCAATTTCGACCTTCAGTCCAACGGTATTTTCTACATTGCCGCCATTTATGGTGCAACCGGTACGTCATCTGCAGAAATCGGATACTATTACTACACCGGCGAGGCAAAACCTGAAAATATAACTTATGTCCCGTTAATAGATGCGCTCAGGGCAGACTACTACTATGATGACATCACCATATCTAAGGAAGAGGCTCTTCCAAAAGTAATGTGGGCTGACAAATTATGGAAATGGACCCCTGCAAATTTCTGCTATTATGACACAGTTGGCGGCATGAAGAGCAGCGGATTCCAGACAAGAACCGGTGACAATCAGTTCAGCACCCTTTCCATACACGAGACCTATGGAAACATAGATCCGACCAAAAGCGGGATTTCCCTCATCAAAGGCCTTACCTTCCAGGTGGATGCTCCGAAGGGCAGCATGGTCGGTTTCTATTGCAAGACAGCATCAACGAGGAATCACACCACGGCAGGCTTGAACACAAGCAAGAGGCCAAGAGCCGCAATCAAGGTATATGACGGATTCCGATTCATCGGTCTTGAAGACGGAACCGCCACCAGCAAGAATGAGCCGGACTGCAACGACATAGCATTCGTCATGGTTCCGGGCAACGACGGAGTGCTTCCAGGGCTCTTCCTTCCATACATCAAGGACAACAACAGCGACAAATACTACAACGGCGACGGTACACTTACCGAAGAGCCTAAATACGACGTTGCAACCGATGGTCCGGACCAAATACATGAAGACCTTGCTGCACAGAAGAACATCTGGACCATGGCCTTCGAGGACATGGCAACCAAGGGAGACTTTGATTTCAACGACCTTGTACTGACAATCGTTCCTGACAAGAAAACCGCGAACGCGGACATATATATCTGCGCAACAGGCGGCACTATAAGCTCATACCTCTATTATGGAGAAGAGCAGATTGGTGAAATTCACTCGCTTTTGGGAAGCATCGAGGGAGGAAAGAATGTGATTGCAAATACACACTCACAGAAGTACCAGATGAAGAAAATCCGTACCATCGACCTGGACAAGAATACAAAGATTGAGGATGTGGCAAGAAAATTCAAGTTGATTGTCGGCAATGATGTCGTGACCCTTCCGGGAAAGGGAGAAGTCCCGAAAGCAATTCTAGTTCCGGGTTTCTGGGCATGGCCTAAGGAATCCACAAGGATAGATACAGCATATCCGCGTTTTGCAGACTGGGCTTACGACGGAAAAAACAGCAATCATGCAGGCTGGTACAAACATCCTGAAGAGGGTAAAACAGTAATATTCTGAAACTGAACATTCCAATACTGGACAAGCTGAAAAGCACAAAGGTCCTGCAGAACTATTCCTACATGTCGGCACTCAATATTGTGAGTGCCCTTGTAGGATTTTTCATATATCCTTATGTTATCAGGGTGCTCGGGGCAGAGCAGTACGGACTCTATGCCTTCCTGCTTGCAATTGCGATGTATTTTCAGGACCTGATTGATTTCGGGTTCGACTCCCCATGCACCAAAAGGGTTGCCCTGTGTGCGGACGACAAGCAGGAGCTGAGCAGGACGGTTTCGGTGGTGCTCTTCTGCAAACTGACCCTCATTGCGCTGTCCGCGGCTATTGCCGCTCCGATTATCCTGGCAATTCCCATCCTGAGGGACAATCTGTGGCTCTTCATTGTTATTTTCATCCAAAATCTCTACAAGACATTCTACCCCCAGTGGTACTACCTCGGAACGAAGAACATGAAGTTCAGTTCCATTCTTCAGGCAGTAATCCGAATAAGCCAGATTCCACTGATTCTTATTTTTGTAAAAGATACCGGCGACCTTATGGTCTATGCCCTGATTGTCAGCGGCACCATGCTCGTCGGCAGTATCGTCGGAGGAGTGAATGTGCTGATGGAAGGCATACGCATCGTCGGTGTCAGTTTCAGTCAGATGAAGGAATATTATAAAGAGGCTACACCATTTTTCGTAACCACTATTTCGGGGCGCATCAAGGAGAAGACTTTGACGGCCATCATCGGAGCTTGTTTCGGCATGAGGGATGTAGCCATCTATGACCTTGCATGCAAAATTATCCAGATTCCGAAACTGCTGCTCAATTCAATCAATGCAGCTCTCTTCCCTGAGGTTGTCACCAATGCGACGACAGACAAGGTGAACAGAATCCTGAAATATGAAAGGCTGATTTCCATTGCAACGGTGCTTTGCATTGCCATCTTCGGCTACCCGGCAACGCTTATTCTTGGAGGAAGGGACATGATTGCAGCCTATCCGGTTGCTCTTATCCTTTCGTTCACAATCTATTTCATGCTGATTACAGGAGCATATCTGCAATTCGTATTCGTTGCACGCGGAGGATATCGCTATGTTGCATGGAATCAGGTGATTGCGCTCGCCACTTGCATGGTATTCTGCGGAGTTGGCATGCTCATCTGGCCGTCGGTATGGTCAGTTGCGCTGTCCCTCACGCTTTCGACCGCCGGTGAAGTCATCTACTGCCGTATCATCACCAGGCGGCATTTCACTGACTAAGTTTTTTTTCAAAAATTTCTTGAAGGCCGGACCTACTCGGCCTCGAAAAGATAGACGTCATCGCCTGGGGCCGCAAAATGGAACTGCTCCCGGGCAAATTTCTCGAGAGTGTCCCTCTGGTTGCAGAGCATGTCATACCGTTTCTGAAGGATTGCATTTTCCTGACGATATTCCCGGATTATCTTCTCTTGACGGGAAATTTCAATCTTTGCACGTACCCAATGGATGACTGTGGTCCCCGGGCCGACAAGCCACAAGGCCACGAACAGAGCCGTAGTACCTGTTACGAAATAGGCAAACTTCTTGTGTTCACCATTGTATATATCTTTGAAACGTACCAAAAATGACAGTTTTTTATGATTTAGATTTCTTTGTCCGCAAAAATAACTATTTTTGGAAGATATTTGTTCTATACGAATTTGAATTTTACATAAACCCAATAAAACAAATTGAAAATGAAACCAACACTTCTAGTTCTTGCTGCCGGAATGGGCAGCCGCTATGGCGGGCTCAAACAGATGGACGGTCTCGGTCCAAATGGTGAAACCATCATTGATTACTCGATTTATGATGCTGTTCAGGCAGGTTTCGGAAAGGTTGTCTATATCGTAAGAGAATATTTCAAAGCCCAGATGGAGGAGGTTGTCAAAGAGAAATACAGCCACGTGAAATGTGTTGACGGCACCCCTCTCGAATTCCAGTTCGTGACTCAGGAGCTCAACAAGATTCCGGAAGGCTTCACTCTCAACCCTGAGCGCGAAAAACCTTGGGGAACCGCCCATGCAGTGCTCATGGCAAAAGACGTCATCAAAGAGCCGTTTGCAGTAATCAACGGTGATGACTACTACGGGAAAGAGTCCTTCCGCATAATCGCAGACTGGCTTCGTGCACATGAGAACACTCAGGGAGTGTATTCATTGGTTGGCTTCGAGCTTGACAATACCCTTTCAGAATCTGGCGGAGTGTCAAGGGGAATCGGAACTGCCGACGAAAATGGCATGCTCACCCATGTGGAGGAGCATCACAAGATAGCAAAGGAAGCGGACGGCAAAGTCTATGGTGAGAATGCTGCAGGCCAGAAGGTTGAGCTCGGAGCAAAGGCTCTCTGCTCAATGAACATGTGGGGATTTACTCCTGACTACTTTGCAAAGAGCGAGGAAATCTTCAAGGGCTTCCTTCAGAAGAACATAGGCGAGCTCAAGGCTGAGTTCTACATCCCTTATGTAGTGGACTGCATGATCAAGGACAAGAGCGCAAAGACAGAGCTTCTCTCCACACCTTCACGCTGGTTCGGTGTCACCTTCAAAGAGGACAGACCGGGGGTTGTCGCCAAGTTCCAAGAATTTGCAGACAAAGGGGTATATCCTTCTCCGCTCTACACCAAGTAATTAAATTTCAATATAATATGAAATTTTTTAAGAAAGCCGGAAAGAGGTCTTATGACCTCTTTTCCAATTATAGCTACTACGTTCCCGGTGTCGGCGGCATGTTCATGATGCTGCTTATGTTCCTTGTCGGAAGCATTCTGGGAAGTATCCTGACAGTTGTATTATCTTTGATCTCGCCTGATTTTGCCAATATCTATGGAATGATGATTTCATACCCGGTAATGTTCATCCCGCCTATGCTTTATGCCAGCAGCCAGAGCCGCCGGAACGAAGTCTTCGAGAAGGGTTATGCTCTTGACAGCAGCAATTTCGGACAGAACCGCTGGTGGGTAATGATAGTTGCCGTGATGTTCTCGACAATCAGTCTTGCCTTTATCTGCGAACCCCTAATGAAGGTTCTGCCTCAGACTCCGGAGTGGTTCGAGCAGATCATGAATTCGATCCTGAAGAACAGTCCGCTATGGGTGACCTTGATTTCCGTATCGGTTTTCGCTCCTCTGTTCGAGGAATGGCTCTGCAGGGGTATCGTGCTGCGCGGACTTCTGACGAAGATGAATCCGGCATGGGCTATAATAATCTCAGCAGCCTTCTTCGCCGTGCTTCACATGAATCCATGGCAGGCTTTGCCGGCATTCATACTCGGTCTGCTTTTCGGCTATGTTTACTATAAGACAGGCTCGCTCAAGCTGACAATGCTGATGCATTTTACAAACAACACCATGTCGGCTATATTTTCCAAGATTCCTCAGTTCGAAGAAGCTGAAACATTCATGGATGTAATGAGTCCGTGGGCCTATGCAGCCGTGTTCGCCCTGTCGGTCATCATTCTGGCAGCAGTCCTTCTCATCTTGCGCAACATCCCGCTCAAAGGCACTGCCGCCGGCAACTGTAACGAAATAGAAGGCTGACCCAAAGGGTCGTCGCTGGATAGTTGTCGGAAGGCTCTGACAGAGCGTGGCCGGCCGCGGCCTCGTGAGCGGCTCCCGAAGGAACGAAGTTCCGAAGGGTGGATGAAGCGAAGCGGAACTCTGACAGAGCCTTCCGACAACTCATCATCACTCTATATAATGTAAGAAACCGACCCTTTTGGGTCGGCTTCATCGTTTTTCTTAGACATCGTTCTTCGTGCAAAGCGTTCTTCGTGCAAAGCATCGAGCAGGGCAAGTGGCATTCCAGGGGGCTGTAGGGCCGAAGTGCCTGCTCGATGTCGCCATTTTGACCTCATCGAGCAGGCGAAATGCCATTCTACGCTACTGTGGGGCCGATACGCCTGCTCGATGTTTTGCACGAAGAACGAATGGTAGTCGAAAAAACATTACGCAGGCCGCTGGATAGTTGTCGGAAGGCTCTGACAGAGCGTGGCCGGCCGCGGCCTCGTGAGCGGCTCCCGAAGGAACGAAGTTCCGAAGGGTGGATGAAGCGAAGCGGAACTCTGACAGAGCCTTCCGACAACTCATCATCACCATATAGAATACAAGAAACCGACCCTTTGGGTCGGCTTCACTCATCATCACACTAAAGGCCCGACTAGAAGCCGGTATAGGTGGCAGGAGAAATCGCGCGGAGCTCCTCCTTGACGCTTTCGCTGACGTCGAGGGTTTCGATGAAGTCGGCGATGACCTCGTGATTGATGCCTGCTCCCGTGCGGGTCAAAGCCTTCAGCGTCTCGTAAGGATTAGGATAATTTTCCCTGCGCAGGATGGTCTGGATTGCCTCAGCCACCACTGCCCAGTTTCTGTCAAGGTCTGCACGGATTGCGCTTTCGTTAAGAATCAGCTTGCCGAGACCTTTCTTGAGAGAGTTCAGGGCGATTACTGAGTGAGCAACAGGTACTCCGATGTTCCTGAGCACGGTCGAGTCGGTGAGGTCCCTCTGCAGACGAGAAACCGGAAGCTTGATTGAAAGGTGGTCATAGATTGCATTTGCAACTCCGAGGTTGCCTTCTGCGTTCTCAAAATCGATTGGATTCACCTTGTGAGGCATGGCAGAAGAGCCCACCTCCCCGGCTTTCACCTTCTGGCGGAAATACTCCATGGAGATATAGGTCCAGATGTCGCGTGAAAAGTCAATCAGGATGGTATTGATGCGTCTGAGGCAGTCAAAAAGGGCTGCAAGATTGTCATAATGCTCAATCTGAGTCGTAGGGAACGAGCGTTTCAGGCCGAGCGAAGCAACAAATTCGTTTCCGAATCCAATCCAGTCAATCTGCGGATAAGCGACCTTGTGCGCATTCATGTTTCCTGTAGCTCCGCCGAACTTTGCAGGGTAGGTCAGCAGGTTGAACTGCCTGATCTGCTCCTGAAGACGGACCACGAACACCTTCATTTCTTTTCCCACCCTGGTCGGTGATGCCGGCTGGCCGTGTGTCTTTGCCAGCATAGGGATGTCTTTCCATTCCTGGGCCATGCCTTCGATTGTGCCGAGTACCTCGTTCAGAAGAGGGAGGTAGCAATCCTGGACCGCCTCCTTGAATGAAAGAGGGATGGAAGTGTTGTTGATATCCTGTGAGGTAAGTCCGAAATGGATGAATTCGCCCCATTTGCTCAGTCCTGCCTCCTTGAATCTGTCCTTGATGAAATATTCGACAGCCTTGACATCATGGTTGGTGACCTTTTCTATGTCCTTCACCTTCGCCGCATCCTCCGGGGTCATGTTCCTGTATATGTCCCTGAGGAATCCGAATTTTTCTTTGTCAAAATCTGCAAGCTGCGGAAGAGGAATTTCGCATAGTGCAATGAAATATTCAATCTCAATCCTCACCCTGTAACGGATAAGTGCATACTCGCTGAAATACTCCCTGAGGGGCTCTGTCTGACGGGCATATCTGCCGTCAATCGGCGAAACTGCCAAAAGTGAATGACTGTCCATTTTTCCTTATTTATATTTATGGGCGCAAATATAGGAATTTTTATCGTCCTCATCGCAAAAAATGCAAGGACTACAGACAAAGGGAGGCGATGCGTCTGAGGGAGGCGGAGTCGCCGCTGGCATCGATGAGAATCGGGGTTTTCGGGTCGGCCAGGGGAATCTGCTCCTGGTTCATCACGTCCACAAGATGCTTTACGACGGCCGGGGCGGGATTGATTACCTGGACATCACGACCGGGTACGAGGCGCCTTGCAACGCGCCTGATGGTATCTATCAGGAAGGGGTAATGAGTGCAGCCGAGCACAATCGTATCTGCGCCCTCGTCAAGAAGAGGCTTGAGGCTGTGCTCCACAATGCGCTCAGCATCAGGAGAATCCAAGTTCCACGCCTCGACAAGCTCCACAAATCCCTCTCCCACATGTTCCACGACTTTCGCATCACCCTTGTACAGATCTTTCATCTGATGGTATTTCTGTCCGCGAAGGGTACCGGCCGTGGCAAGAACGCCGATGACACCGGTCTTCGTGGCGCTCACCGCAGGCTTCACCGCAGGCTCCATGCCTATGAATCTGACATGGTCCATGCGTCCGTCCGTCAGTGAAAGCACTCTTTCGCGCACCCGGGAATCGGACCTGTCCGAATACTTCGCCCGAAGATCCGCGATGGCGGCAGCTGTTGCCGTATTGCAGGCAACTACGATTATGTCAACTCCCCGCATCCCTTCCGGGCAGTTTTCCGCGTCTGCAGGAACTCCGCGCAACATCATCTCCGTGATTGACTCTGCCCTCTGCACGATTTCGCCGCGCTCCCTCGGGCCATAAGGACACCAGGCCGTGTCTCCATAATACCACACGCCGGCCCCGGGAAGCGCCTTGCGCACCTCCCTGAAGACGGACAGACCGCCTGCACCCGAGTCAAATATTCCTATCATCAGAAATGAAATTTTCTAAAAAATGGAACTGAAACAGAAAAATCAGTTACAAATATACTTTTATTTTCTGAAATGACATTCCAAATTTATTTTTGATTAAATTTGCAAGATTGAACTTTCAGCGCCGGAAAGGACGGGCTGAATATTATTCAGAACAAATATGATAACAACAGAGCAGATAAAGGAATTGCAGCAGAGGGTTCAAATCCTCGGGAAATGCATCAACGTGGAGCAGAAAAGGAATGAGGTTGCTCAGAAACAGGAAAGAACGCTTGCGCCTGATTTCTGGGATGACCCGAAGAAGGCGGAGGCATTCCTGAAGGAACTGGCCGGAGTGAAATTCTGGGTGAACGGATATGACAAGGTCGCCTCGGCGGCAGAAGACCTGAACGTGCTCTATGACTTTGCAAAAGACAGCCTTGAAGGCTCAGCAGAAGACGCTGAAACAGACGAAGTTAAAGAACTGGATAAAGCATATTCCCAGACTCTTGGAGAACTTGAAGCCCTTGAGCTTCGCAATATGCTCGGAGAGGAAGGAGACAACCTCGGAGCAGTGCTTACAATCAACTCCGGAGCCGGCGGCACCGAGGCAAACGACTGGTCTGCAATGCTCATGAGAATGTATATGCGCTGGGGCGAGAGAAACGGCTACAAGGTCACCGTCACGGACGAACTCGAAGGCGAGGATGCCGGAATCAAGTCCGCGACAATTCAGTTCGAAGGGGACTATGCCTTCGGCTACCTCAAGGCAGAAAGCGGAGTGCACCGCCTTGTGAGGATTTCCCCTTTCAATGCCCAAGGAAAACGCCAGACCACCTTCTCCTCAGTCTTTGTATATCCTCTGGTCGATGACACAATAGAGATAGAAATCAATCCGGCCGACCTCGAATGGGACACCTACAGGAGCAGCGGCGCAGGCGGACAGAATGTGAACAAAGTGGAAACCGGAGTCCGCGTACGCCACATCCCGAGCGGCATCGTGGTCGAGAACACCGAGACCCGTTCCCAGCTCGACAACCGAAACAACGCCCTGCGCATCCTCAAATCCCGCCTCTATGACATCGAGCTCAAGAAACGTCAGGAAAAGCAGGCGGAACTCGAAGGACAGAAGAAAAAGATTGAGTGGGGCTCACAAATCAGAAGTTATGTGCTGCATCCTTACAAGATGGTCAAGGACCTGAGAACAGGTCATGAAACCTCTGATACCCAGGCAGTTCTTGACGGAGACCTGAACGACTTCATGAAAGTCTTCCTCATGGGCGGCAGCAAGGAATAAGAACAAAAATACCAAAAACATAATACAATATGGAATTCAAAGATGGAATACCCATTTTGATACACATCCGCCACGCATAAGGGGCAAAATTTAAGCATCTCAAAACGAGATGCTTTTTCTGTATAAAAAACCAAACCCGATAGCTTGACAAATCAGGGGCTACCGGGACTAAACACTGCAAATGTATGTTGTTTTTTAATAACGAACAAATTTTTGCCAGTATTTTTATTTAATCAACGCATCTATTTGATTACATGCGTTATCAATGTGCCCTAATCCATACAAAAGTGATGCCCCATCAATGTCCATCCACCTGAAGAGTTCCATTATTCTATTGTATCTGTTCTGTATGTATTTCGTATCTATGCTGACAGGATTTTTACTGAAGCAGATGGGCTCGTGGTGCGCGATGCGATTCCTCAGTTTATTGATATAATCCAATTCGCCAAACACATAAGTGTTGTCAAGTCTCTGATTCTGAGTGGATTTGGGCTTATTGGGGAAAATCCTCATCAATTTTCTACCAGACAGACGGTACTGGACATTGGAAAACATATACTTCCATACTCCGAATTCCATTTCAGAAAGAAGCTTGGAATTTGAGTAGGTCCCATTCTTTACGAGACCATTATATGCATTCTCGATAATCTTCCTGGTCTTTTCTAGTCTTCGATCATTATACCATGCTCCACCAGGGAGAATCAGGTCTCTGAGCCAGTCGTTGCCAAGATGCGCTTTCATTACAGCATCAATTCTGTTTCTAAGAGCCACCTCAAAACAACTAACTACGACAAACATTTCCTGTGACAGGCGCAGATTATAACGATATAATGTCATTGCTTTCACTGTATTCCCTCCACACGCGACATTGTATTTTCTCATTCGCTCCGGAGATATGATGTTTTCAAAATCTTTGTACTTCATATCCTGTAATCTTTCTTCAAGACAAAGATACTGCTTTTCTTTCCAGTTACAATACCCCTGTGAGTGTTGTCAGTAATCGAAAAATGCTTAACTTTGTCATGTCAGGCGGCGTAAGCCGTTGACATTACATATTTGTGAAAGTGTTTTTCGCAAGTCCTTTAATGAAAATGTGGAAGTTTTCTTTGTTAGAAGGATGATACGAAACAACACTCACTTTCGTATAGATACCTGTGGACGGGCACATTCTGCGTGCCCCGATATCCCATATCTATCCGAGTGTGGGGTATTGTGTCGTTTATTTCTAACAGGGTCTTTCCACAACCTTCATTAAGATAAACGAAAGTCAGCTCCACACTTTCTTTGTATATGAGCCTTAAACAGTCTGTTGGAGTTGCAGATACTTGTTGAATACCAATAAATTCTATAAGTATGAAGACAAAAATCCACTATTTTAGCAGGATACTGAGTGTATTGCTGCTGTGTGCGGGAATGGTGATAACCTCCTGCGCGGAAGGCCCGCTTGAGAATGATGAGAAGACAGAGCAGGGTGGCAATGAAAACAACGGTCCTGCTACCTTGACTCTTGGTAAGGTGACAGCAACGACTGCCACATTCACTGGCCATTTTGATGTTCCTGCTTCTGACCTGTCTTTCTCGCAGGTGACAGTTTACTATTCAGATGCCGAAACTTTCAATATGAATGCGGCAGAAAGCGTTTCAGCTACTTCATTCGACGGCGAACAGAACTTTACCATCACTCTGACTGGTCTGAAATATGGCACTAAGTACAACTATTGTATGGTTGCAGAAGTTAAATCCGAAAAGACCTATGGTGATGTTCTTGATTTTACCACTGGTGATGTAACTCTTTCTGAGTTGTCAGTTGTTCCAAGCAGTTTCAAGGCGGAAGTCAGCGGCTCAGTTGCTGGTTTGTCAGTGGAAGACAAGGAGTATATAAAGATTGGTATCCTTTATTCTTCAGAATCTGGAAAGGTAGAGAATGGTGAAGGAAAGAAGGTTGAAACAGCAGAAATTTCGTCAGAAGACGCATTCTCAATACAGCTTTCTGACCTCACGTTAGAGACTAAGTATTACTATTGCGGCTATATGCGTCGAGGAGATTCTTACACTTATGGAGCCCCTTCTGAATTTACTACACTGAAGCACCCATACGGACTCACTTACGATTTGAATGTTTCATCTGCAACTGATTTATCTTCATCCGCCTCTGCAAACTGTTATATCATATCAGAAGCAGGCCTGTATAAATTCAAACCGGTAAAGGGAAACAGCAACGAGTCGGTGGGTAATATTGCTTCCGCTTCGATCCTTTGGGAGACCTTCGGAACTGATACTGCTCCAACCCCGTCAGACCTGATTAGTGGATTCTGCTACAAGGATGGTTACATCGCCTTCCAAACAGCGGATACCTTCAAGGAGGGCAATGCCGTCATTGCCGCTAAGGATGCCTCCGGTAAAATCCTTTGGTCTTGGCATATATGGCATACCGACCAGCCACAGTCGCATGTCTATAATAACAACGCCGGCACCATGATGGACCGCAACCTCGGTGCTACTTCTGCAACAAAGGGAGATGTCGGAGCATTGGGATTGCTTTATCAGTGGGGTAGAAAGGACCCGTTCCTTGGTTCATCAAGTATCAGCAGTTCTACTCTCGCCAAGTCCACCATCACTTGGCCATCTGCAGTAGAATCAAATTCATCGAATGGTACTATAGAATACGCTACTGCCCACCCTACCACATTTATTGCTTGGAATACTAGTAATGGCGATTGGTATTACACCGGTTCATCTTCAACCGACAACACCCGTTGGACCACCTCATCAAGCGATAAGTCAATTTACGACCCATGTCCAGCCGGTTGGCGTGTTCCCGAAGGCGGAGACAATGGTATATGGTCAAAGGCAGGATTTGATGAAACTACATACGATAGTACAAATAGAGGAATGTCGTTCAGCATATCATCTCCTTCAACAACATGGTACCCTGCTTCGGGTTATCGCAACCGCAACGCTGGCAGTCTCAGCAGTGTCGGTAACTGCGGCAACTATTGGTCTGCCTCTCCTGGCAGCAACTACGCGTACTGCCTGTACTTCGACTACGATGGCTACGTCAGTCCGTCTAGCGACTACTATCGCGCGAGCGGCTACTCAGTCCGCTGTCTCCAAGAATAATCATCTTTTAATTGTAAGATTATGCATAAAATAATGATCACAAGGCAAGAGTTTAGCAAAGTGATAGATGCTTGTAATGAATACAATGCCAAGAAAAGAAATCCTCGCTCCTGTTGCGGAGATAGGATAGGGCGCCCGAATGAAACTGTTTGGTGTCCGACTGAAGGTCATCCAATGTGGGGAAATGAGATATGTAACGGGGGAAACTTGATTAAGGAGCATAGCACTAAAAGCGGAAAGGAACGGTCGAGACATGTGGAACAGATCCTCAAAAAATATAGCGATGAGACACGTATCACATTCATCAAAAGGAAGGGGTCAAGCAAGTATCAGTTTATCGGTGTATATAAATTGGATGATGATAAAACTAATAATTCGCTGGAAACTAACGCTCCGACTTGTCATTGGGTAAGACAACCTGACTTATATGATGTGGAGTAACATATCTGTATATATTGAAAAGAGAAGTCATCACGGCTTCTCTTTTTTGATGCGCTTAAAGCGGAGTCTCGTTTATATTTGCTATATTTGTGCGATGTTGCGAGATGTCTCGACTTCCTGCGGTCGCTCGACATGACAGAAGAGGGATTCTCGACATGACAACAACGAAAATATAAACCAAACATATACAAAATGGCAGATTTCAAATATGCACCAATGTTTCAGCTTGGACAGGACCAGACTGAATACTACAAGATTCCGGGTTCGGAGAAACTCGTTTCAACTGCTGAATTCGAAGGCAAGAAAATCCTCAAGGTGACCCCTGAGGCTCTTACCCTCATGACCAACACGGCTTTCAGAGATGTAAGTTTCCTTCTTCGCCGCAGCCACAATGAACAGGTTGCGAAGATTCTTTCAGACCCGGAGGCTTCTGCAAATGACAAATATGTTGCTCTCACCTTCCTGCGTAATGCAGAGGTTGCTGCAAAAGGCAAACTCCCTCTCTGTCAGGACACAGGTACTGCAATCGTCCATGGAGAAAAAGGCCAGCGCGTATGGACAGACTTCGAGGACGAAGAGGCAATCTCACTCGGAGTTTACAAAACATACACTGAGGAGAACCTCCGTTACAGCCAGAACGCTCCGCTTGACATGTACAATGAGGTCAACACAAAATGCAACCTCCCTGCACAGATCGACATCGAGGCAGTGCAAGGTGATGAATATCACTTCCTTATGGTGACAAAAGGCGGTGGATCCGCAAACAAGAGCTACCTCTACCAGGAGACCAAGGCACGTATCCAGAACCCAGGCACCCTCATTCCTTTCCTTGTTGAAAAGATGAAGAGCCTCGGAACTGCAGCCTGCCCTCCATACCATATCGCATTCGTAATCGGAGGAACTTCAGCCGAGAAGAACCTTCTCACCGTGAAGCTCGCATCAACCCACTACTATGACACCCTCCCAACGACAGGGGACGAGACAGGACGCGCATTCCGCGACATAGAGCTTGAGAATCAGCTGCTTGAGGAGTCTCACAAGATTGGTCTCGGCGCTCAGTTCGGCGGAAAATACATGGCTCACGACATCCGCGTCATCCGTCTTCCACGCCACGGCGCAAGCTGCCCTATAGGACTGGGAGTAAGCTGCTCGGCAGACCGCAACATCAAGGCAAAGATCAATGCTGACGGTATCTGGATTGAGAAAATGGACGACAAGCCTTATGAGCTCATCCCTGAAGAACTCCGCGCTGCAGGCGAAGGCGATGCAGTCAAGATCGACCTCGACCGCCCTATGGCAGAGGTTTGTGCAGAGCTTTCTAAATATCCTGTAAGCACACGCCTCAGCCTCAACGGAACCATCATCGTAGGCCGCGACATCGCCCACGCAAAGATCAAGGCACGCCTTGACGCAGGCGAGCCGATGCCTCAGTATCTGAAAGACCACCCTATCTACTATGCAGGCCCTGCCAAGACTCCGGAAGGAATGCCTTGCGGATCGATGGGACCTACAACGGCAGGCCGCATGGACCCTTATGTTGATGAATTCCAGGATCACGGCGGCAGCATGATCATGCTTGCCAAAGGTAACCGCAGCCAGGCTGTGACCGATGCCTGCAAGAAGCATGGCGGTTTCTACCTCGGCTCAATCGGAGGTCCTGCTGCAATCCTTGCTCAGAACAACATCAAGAGCATCGAGTGCGTCGAGTACCCTGAACTCGGAATGGAGGCAATCTGGAAAATCCGCGTAGAGGACTTCCCTGCATTCATCCTCGTTGACGACAAAGGCAACGATTTCTTCAAGAAAATCGGCCTGTAATTCTTCCACGGAACGTGAAAGAAAAATTGATACAATTGTTTGAACGGTTGCTGGGCTCTGAACCTCAGACGGTAAGTCCGATCTGCGGCTCGGCCAGCAGCCGTCAATATTTCAGAATGACCGCCGAAGACGGCCACAGCATCATCGGTGTCGTGGGACAGGACCTGAAGGAAAACGCGGCCTTCATAGCCCTGGCAAGGCATTTTGCTTCCTGCGGACTTCCTGTGCCTGAGGTGCTTGCCGTTTCTGCAGACGGATCAGCCTACCTTCAGGAAGACCTCGGAGACCTCATCCTTGCAGACCTTGTGGCCCAGGCGCACAAAGAGGGCAGTTTCGCTCCGCTCCTGCCCCTTCTGGTCTCTACGATTGAACTGCTTGCAAAGTTCCAGTTCGAGGGTGGCAGTACCCTGGACTACAGCCTCTGCTATCCACAAAGTTGCTTTGACCGTCGGATGGTTGACTTCGACCTGAACTATTTCAAATACTGTTTTCTGAAACCTTCCTCTCTTGAATTCGATGAGATTGCCCTACAAAACGACTACGAAAGCCTTGCCTTGGACATTCTCGCCTGCGCGGACAGTGGCAATACCTTCCTGAGCCGGGATTTCCAGTCCCGCAATGTCATGATCCGCGATGGAAAGCCGTATTTCATTGATTTCCAGAGCGGAAGGCGTGGTCCCATCCACTATGACCTCGTTTCCTTCGTCTATCAGGTCCGGGCCGCCTATCCTCAGCAGGTGAAGGATGCCCTTGTGGATGCCTACATTGGTGCCGTGAAGGGCTATCTTCCTGATTTTGATCAGGATAAGTTCATGCAGGAGCTTATGCTCTTCCGTCTTTTCAGGATGCTTCAGGTGCTGGGGGCCTACGGTTTCCGGGGACTTGTCGAGCACAAGGCAAAATTCGTGACCAGCATTGTGCCGGCACTTAAGGATCTGAAGCAGCTGCTTCATTGTCCGGGAAGCGAGGTATTTGCCCGTTATCCATACCTATGCGGAGTGCTTGAATCCCTCTGCGACCTTCCGAGATTTGCCGCCGACTCCCCTGCCGACGGTCGTCTTGAGGTCAAGGTCTATAGTTTTTCCTATAAGAAAGGTATCCCGGAAGATTTGACCGGGAATGGCGGAGGATATGTATTTGATTGCAGGTCAATACATAATCCGGGTAGATATGAAGAGTACAAGAAACTCACGGGCCTGGATGATCCTGTCATAAGGTTCCTCGAAGAAGATGGGGAGGTTCTGGAATATCTGGATCATGTCTATGGTGTAGTCGATCCCCATGTGAGGACATATCTGAGACGTGGCTTCACGAATCTGAGCATAAGTTTCGGCTGTACAGGAGGCCAGCACCGTTCGGTCTATTGTGCCGAACACACAGCTCGCCATCTTGCGGCCGCTTTCCCTGATGCCCGCATCCGCCTCATCCACCGCGAACGCGGCAGCGAAACCATTTTTAATGAATAGCTTCCAAAAAGACATGAAAGCGATGATTTTTGCGGCGGGCCTGGGTACCCGCCTGAAGCCGATTACAGACAGGATGCCGAAGGCACTTGTCCCAGTTGACGGTAAGCCGCTGATTGAGCACGTGGCAAGAAAACTGCGCAATGCAGGATTTGAAGAGGCAGTCGTGAATGTCCACCATTTTGCCGACATGGTCGAGGCATGGGCAAAAGAGCAGGACTGGATGAAATTCAGCATAAGCGACGAAAGGGCCATGCTGCTTGAAACGGGAGGAGCCGTCCTTCACGCACGCAAGCTGCTCGAAGGATGCGGTAACTTCCTGATACACAACGTAGATATCTTCACGAATGCAGATCTTGCAGACTTTGCCTCGAAGCACCGCCCCGATGCCATTGCAACCCTTCTGGTCAGCCGGCGCAAGACATCCCGCTATTTTCTCTTCAATCCACAGACCATGAGGCTTTGCGGATGGACCAACGTAAATACCGGAGAAACCATCATGACCGATGCTTCAGTAGCCGCACAGGACTGCCTGATGCTCGGTTTCTCCGGAATCCATATCATGTCTGAGAAGATTTTCCCCCTGATGGAGGAATATGTCAGGACAATGGGCCTCAGCGACAATGACGGGGCTGGCGCAAGGTTTTCAATCCGTGACTTCTACCTTTGGGCAGCCGCTTCACATCCAATATATGGGGTGGATGTACCTGACTTCAAGATGATCGATGTCGGGAAGATTGACACCCTCGAGGAGGTCTCCCAATGGCATAGAAACGACGTCTGAGTGAGTGATTATAAAGGAATTATTTCTATCTTTGCCGCTTCTATCTGGATTTAGTAATATGAAAAAAATAAGTTGCGTCAGATTTGAATTAGATTTTCGAGGTCAGATTTTCACCCGAAGAAGGAGCATAGCCGTAGCTATGTGACTGATGAGGGAGGAAATATGGACCGAAAAGATTTTCAAAGATGATGCAGGTTATTTTTTGAGGATTACTTAACCTAAAAAACGTTCATTCGCATAAAGCATGAAATTAAAGTTCATTTTTACAACACTGTTCATCCCGTTTCTGGCAAGCGCCCAGACCACCCCGGTTGATACACTCAGCCTTGACGAACTGGTCTTCGTGGGATTTGCAAATCAGAAAAAAGTCAACCTGACAGGCGCCGTGAGTCAGGTCAACATGGACCAGGTTCTCGGAGACCGTCCTCTGACAAGTGCAGGCGCCGTGCTCCAAGGTGCAATCCCAGGCCTGAGCGTAAGCGGAGGTTCCACTCCGGGACAATTTAAGAGCCTTAATATCCGAGGTACCCTCAGCATCAACGGAGGGTCGCCTCTGATTCTGATTGACAATGCCGAAGGCGACATCAATTCTCTCAATCCGGAGGATATTGAAAGCATATCCGTCCTGAAAGATGCGGCTTCTGCAGCCATATACGGGGCCCGTGCAGCCGGCGGAGTCATCCTCATCACGACAAAGCATCCGAAGGCAAATCAGGGGTTCCACATCGACTACAGTTTCAATCTCGGATTTGAAAGAAGCATTGCCCATCCTGAGCAGGCATCCCTTGCGGAATACATCGCAGCCTACAAGGAGGCCGGCTTCAGCAGCCAGTACTGGGCTGGAAACGGCCAGCTCACCCGCTGGGAAGAGCTCCTGGGTCAGTACAGGTCGGGGACTCTTGAAGGAGTCTATGACAACGGAATATACAAGGATGCCGACGGGGCGGTATATTATCTCAAAGAAGGAGACGTTCTTGGAAACGCCCTCGAAACCGGAGTCCTGAACAACCACAACATCTCCATTTCAGGAGGAACTGAGCGCATCCGCTACCGTCTTAGCGGAAACTACAGCCACGAAAACGGCCCTATGGTGAGCAAGAAAGACTCTTACTCAAGAAAGGCGTTCACCTCATTCATATCTTCGGATGTCACGAAATGGTTCACCCAGGAGGCCACGATATTCTACACCGACGAAAGCCGCAGCGAGATAACCAGCACCTTCAGGGACCCTTATTCCGTAAAGCTGATTAATTGGTATCCTGAAGGTTACATGCCAAAGGAGATTATCGGCACCACAGAAGATCTCCTGATTGACTCCCCTCGCAATGCATGCCTCCACCAGCCGGCGGCAACCTCTCTTACAAGTACCCCGAGGATTGCACTCAAATCGATACTGCGTCCTCTCAAAGGCTGGACAATCACTGCAGAATATACCTTCCGCCAGAAGGACTTCAAATACAACTCCTACACCGGACAGCAGACCGTTGCAGACCCGCAGCTCGCAGTCCGCACCCTCCCGGCTAAAGGAACTGACAAATACATATACAACGTATCAAAGGACAGGTACAATGCCCTGAACGTCTATACCAACTACGACCTTAGCATCAAAGGCCACAATCTGGGAGTCATCCTCGGCTACAACCAGGAGAGCGACACATTCACAAATGTCTATACGACGGTCCTCGGCCAGTCCGTAATCACCGTTCCGTCAATCCAGGGTGCCACAGGCACGAAGACCGTCACCGAAGGCCTCACGCAGTACAGCATCATGGGCTTTTTCGGACGCCTTTCATACAACTACAAAGGACGCTATCTCATCGATGCTAATGCACGCTATGACGGATCCAGCAAATTTCCGAAGAACAACCACTTTGGATTCTTCCCGTCCGTGTCCGGAGCATGGAGAATCAGCGAAGAGCCATTCATGGAATGGAGCCGCCCGGTGTTGGACAACCTCAAGATCAGGGCTTCCTGGGGATCAATCGGAAACCAGAACATCGCTCCATACGGTTTTATCGCAGGCATGAGCATAAGCGAGAGCGATGTCTGGCTTGACAATGGCGGCAAGGTCAACGTCATTTCAACCCCGGGCCTCATACGTGGTAACTACACATGGGAAACCGTCAACACCCTCGACATCGGAGTAGATTTCAATGCATTCAGAGACCGTCTCTCACTGGTATTTGACTGGTACAGCCGTACAACCACCGGCATGCTTGGCACCGGAGTCGAACTTCCTTCCACTGTAGGAGCTCAGGCACCGCTCCAGAACATCTCCGACATGAGGACCAAAGGCTGGGAACTCGCTCTTGCATGGCGCGACAGAGCCGGTGACTTCGGTTACAACGTGGGATTCAACCTCTATGACCACAGGTCATACATCACAAAATACAACAATGCCAGCAACAACCTCAGCTATCACTATGCCGGAAAGAATCTCGGAGAAATCTGGGGCTTTGTCTCAGACGGCTACTACACCATCGACGATTTCGACCTCGAACAGGCGAAGAACGGGGTGTGGGTGCTGAAAGAAGGCATACCTTCAATCGACGGATACACCGTCAAACCGGGTGATGAAAAGTTCGTGAACCTTGATAATGGCAATGACAAGATTGATTCCGGCAGCAATACGCTTGACGAGCCCGGAGACCGCAGAATCATCGGTGACTCGACTCCGAGATTCGAATACGGAGCCAATCTCAGCCTGTCATGGAAAGGCCTGGAACTGAGCATGATATTTCAGGGAGTCGGGAAACGCGACGTTCTCCTTCCCGAAAGCGCAATCTTCCCGTTCGGCACATCGGACAAGAGCAACATTCCGTTCTGCTCGGTATATTCCAACCAGACAGACTACTGGACGGCAAAGAGCTACGATCCTGAAAGTCCGGACTACATGGTGGCAGCCAATCCTGATGCCAATCTTCCGAGAATCTACGGCCAGTTGGAAAACGCAGCTTCAAACATGAGACGCAGCGACAAATACATACGCAGCGGAGCATACCTGCGTGTCAAGAACCTTACTCTGAGCTATTCGTTCCCAAAGGCGCTGCTCGCCCGCACGAAGGTGATTGATGCCTTCCGCCTTTATTTCAGCTGCGAGAACCTGGCCACAGTCTCATCCCTTCCGAAAGGATATGACCCCGAGTCTCTCAAATGGGCCTATCCATTCTACCGCACATGGTCTTTCGGAGCACACATAACCTTCTAACCGGAACAATGATGAAACGAATATCTATATATAAAACACTGATAATAAGCGCAGTATCTGCTATTCTGCTTGCTTCGTGCACCAAGGATTTCCTTGAGAAATATCCGTCCGGCACCCTGGTTGAAAGCAATGCCTTCCTGACTTATGACAACTACAAGGCATATATGTACCAGTGTTATTCCCTCTTCACGGACAAAAGAATCAGCACAAATTTCAGCGACGGGAAATACCACTACAACGGCCAGTACTACGCCGACCATTTCAGCGGCATCCTCTCCGACCGCGACCTGTGGGAGAACCCCTATGCGATGCAGACCGTGGCAACGGTCACAAGTAGCAGATACTGGGATTTCGGCCCCATCCGCACAATCAACATCATGCTCAGCCATCTTGACGACGGGCACCTTGCCGAGGCAGAGAAAAAGCACTGGAAATCAGTGGGTTACTTCTTCCATTCATGGTGGTATATGGAACTTGTGGCACGATTCGGGGACATTCCCTACATCAACACCGTCCTCAACGATGAAAGCCCTGAGGCATATGGTCCTCGCACACCCCGCAAAGAGGTGGCAGACAGCATCATAGCCCGACTTGAGTATGCCATTGAGAACATCGGGGACTGCTCACGTGACGGGGACAACTGCGTGACTGCAGATGCCTGCAGGGCAGCACTCAGCCGCTTCCTGCTCAGGGAAGGAACCTATGCAAAATACCACGGTCTGGATGAGCCTTATCAGGAATATCTCCGCAAATGCGTGAAAGTTTCAGAAGAACTCATGGCCTCATACCCAAGCCTTTACACCGGAAACGGCAATGACAGCTATCCGGCTGCCGGCTGGGACAATGAAGAAACCACAGAGAGCCTTAAAGGTGCTGCCGGAGTCATCATGTACAAAGAATACATAGACGGTGTCCTTATGCACCGTTTCAGCGACTTTGTCCATGTTGCGGCACACACCACGGATGCTCCTCAGGCCACGATCGACCTATTCCTCATGAAGAACGGCCGGCCTATAGCAAATGCGGAATCAGGGTACAAAGGAGGCGAAGGCAAGGATCTCTGGGATGTGTATGAAGACCGCGACCCGCGCCTTCCGATAGCATTCCAGCCTCCGGTACAGGCCAAAGTCGGCAAATTCAGCGATCCTGACAATGTCACAACCTTCGCCCAGTGGACATTTTGGAGACCGGGAGAAAGCCTCAACGGCAAAGGAAACTACACGATTACCGAGGCTGATTCAATCAAATTCCGAAAATACATCGACTATTTCGGTCCGAACATCAAATGCTATGACGGCGGCGGAGAAGTCAAACTCGGCAGCAAGAGAGTCCCGGGACACAACCATACCAACTCTATGCAGCACTCTGCTCCGAACATCACAAAATACAGTCAGACAGACAATTACATGCGTTGTCTCACTGGATACTATTTCTGGAAGCATTACACAGCATGGGAAAAGGGCCTCAACAAGGACAACCAGACCAGCGACAAGCCGATCTTCCTGATTTCAGAGGTACTTCTGAACTATGCCGAGGCAGCCTTCGAACTTGGAATGTTTGACCAGGGTGCGGCAGACAAGAGCATTAACCTTCTGCGCAGACGTAGCGGTGTTGACGATATGGTTGTTGCACAGATTGACGCGAACTGGGATCCCGATCGTGACAAAGGTACCGCAGCATGGACGCAAGGCTATGATGCCAGGACCAATTACGAAGTTGCTCCGGTTCTTTGGGAAATCCGTCGCGAAAGACTTATCGAGCTCATCGGAAGGGGGTTCTCCTTCTATGACGTATGCCGCTGGCACAAGGCACCTTACTTCATCAACAGGCAGCAATGCGGAGCATGGGTCAAAGCCAAGGGCATTCCTTACGGAACGGGAGCATACACCGGGCAGTTCGTGGACTACAACCAGATCAGGACCACCGGTCAGGCAAATCCGGACAAGAATGCCACAAGCGGCTGGATCTTCACCTACCCGAGCCCGCTTGCAAGCGGCAAGGGATGGCTGGACAAATATTATCTCGACCAGGTTCCCCTCAACCAGATAAAGTTGAACCCTGCCCTCACCCAGAATGAAGGATATGAGACTGAGTAAAACATATATTTCTCATATTCAAGTATTTACTGAAGGAATTACAGTCCTCCTGCTGGCTGTCCTGTGTTCATGTTCAAGAACGGCAACATTCTACAACTACGTTGCCATAAATGAAGGTGACACGATGGAAGAAATTGTTCGAAAGGCTGCACATGTGGTACCGAGCCAGCGCCAGTACAACTGGCAGCAGCTGGAACTCACGGCATTCGTGCACTTCGGGCTCAATACATTTGCAGACAGGCAGTGGGGAACGGGAAGCGACAATCCGACTCTTTTCAACCCTACCGACTTCGATGCAAGGCAGTGGGTGAGCGTCCTCAAGCAGGCCGGATTCCGCAGCCTCATGCTCACCTGCAAGCATCATGACGGTTTCTGCCTCTGGCCTTCGGCCTATACGGACTATAGCGTGAGCGTTTCTCCGTGGAAGGACGGAAAAGGCGATGTAGTAAAGGAGGTTTCAGATGCTTGCCGCGAATACGGGCTTCTCTTCGGTGTCTATCTTTCTCCATGGGACATGCATGAGCCGAGCTATGGAACCGAAGAATACAACGACTTCTTTGTCAATCAGCTGACAGAACTTCTGACTCAGTACGGACCAATCTATGAGGTCTGGTTTGACGGTGCATGCGGAGAAGGTCCTAACGGGAAGAAGCAGGAATACGACTTTGACAGGTGGTACGAACTAATCCGTGAACTGCAGCCCCAGGCGGTGATTGCAATCATGGGACCGGATGCAAGATGGGTCGGAAACGAAAGAGGAATTGCCCGAAGGACAGAATGGAGTGTGGTGCCGAACAACAATCTTGACCCGCAGGTTATCGCTGATAATTCGCAGAAAGATTTAATCATGCCGCCAACACGTGTGACCATGGACGTGGACCTCGGCAGCCGCGAGGTCATCAGCAAGGCAAGAACTCTGGTCTGGTACCCGGCCGAGACTGACGTTTCCATCCGTCCGAGCTGGTTCTACACTCCGAAAGACGACGGCTGCACCAAATCAGCAGAGCAGCTGCTCGACATCTATTTCACCTCAGTCGGTAGGAATTCCAACCTGTTGCTGAACATACCGCCGGACAAAAGCGGACAATTCGGCAAGGACGAGGTGGAGAG
>CALZOR010000002.1 GCA_945827785.1 uncultured Bacteroidales bacterium
GGTGCAAAGATAATGTTTCCCGCGAAAAATATTAATCCTACTCGACAGGAATCTTTATTACAGACTAAAATTGCTATATTTGTATGCTTAGGGAAAGTCAAAACAATATAGAAATTTGTGAGATGAAACGTATTATCCTGCTTTTGATTGCAACGGTCATTTCAGCGGCATCATTGAGCGCTGAGGGCTACAGAACTGAAACCGATATTCTTTATAAGTCGGAGAATGATGATTATTCTGCAAAGATGTGCAGACTTGACCTCGCATACGAGGAAGGGGCGAAGGATCGCCCTGTCATCGTATGGTTCCATGGCGGAGGGCTTACCTCCGGGAAACGCTTTGTCCCTCAGATTCTTACCCGGGATGGTGCCGTCGTCGTCGGAGTGGGCTACCGTTTTGTGACGAAAGTAGATCTCGCAGATGTCCTGGATGACGCCGCAGCTGCTGTCAAATGGGTTATGGACAATATCGGAGGATATGG
Organism: uncultured Bacteroidales bacterium; assembly: GCA_945827785.1. Classification (GTDB taxonomy): domain Bacteria; phylum Bacteroidota; class Bacteroidia; order Bacteroidales; family UBA932; genus Cryptobacteroides. The sequence continues at coordinate 482 of CALZOR010000002.1, forward strand.
AGGTGATGTTACCAGAATATATCTTGCCGGTCACTCTGCCGGGGGATATATCGTGGATATGCTTGGGCTTGACAAACATTATCTGGCTAAATACGGGATAGATGCGGACACGATGGCTGCCATAGTGCCATACAGCGGGCAGGTCATAACCCATTTCGCCCAAAGGAAGAAAATCGGGATCAGGGAACTGACTCCGACCATAGATGAATTTGCTCCGCTTTATTTCGTCAGAGGCGATGCTGCACCGTTCCTTGTAATTTCCGCAGACCGCGAAATGGAACTTTACGGCAGATATGAGGAAACAGCCTATTTCGTGCGCATGCTGCGTCTGAACGGCCATAAGGATGTCACATTCTTTGAACTGGACGGTTTCAACCACGGCGACATGGCAGAGCCCGCCCATCTCATCCTCTTGAAGTACATACGGGAAAGGCAATAATCATCAGATTGATACGGCTAAGTCATTTTCCGACTTTTTTCTACTCCACTTCAATGCAGAATGCGGCATAGTTTTCAGCTACTGCACCGAGGACGGTGTTGTCGGTCTCCACTGCGTTCAAAAGCATTGGGACAGGCATCTGGGCTTTTGCTCCAAGAAGTCCAACGTTAGAGAGGTAAATCTTGCCGTTATCGGCAAGAATAGCTATATTTGTGGTGGTTTTCGGCTTAAACCTTGCCGATAGCACAGCATTATGAAGTATATATCAGCATCAGAATTTGCCTGGAAGCATGGCATCTCAGAGAGAACAGCGAGAAATTACTGCTTACTTGGAAAGATTGAAGGAGCATACATTGTCGGTAAGACATGGAATATTCCAGAGGATGCAGAACTTCCGTCAAAAAAGAGCAGGGCCAGGAAGGTGTCTCCATTGCTACAAGTTCTTCGTGAGCAGAAGCAAATGAAAATAAAGGGTGGCATCTATCATCGCACCCAGATTGATCTTACCTACAACTCCAATCATATAGAAGGCAGCCGTCTTACTCATGACCAGACCCGTTACATCTTCGAGACCAACACCATAGGTATTGAAGGCGAGTGTGTCCGTGTGGATGATATCATGGAGACTGTCAACCACTTCCGTTGCATAGACCTTGTCATTGACCGTGCAGAAGAAACTCTGACAGAAAGTCTGATCAAGGAACTTCACTTGATTCTCAAGACAGGCACCTCCTACAGCCGTAAGGACTGGTTTGCTGTAGGTGAGTACAAACGATTTCCAAATGAGGTCGGAGGCAATGAAACCACTGCTCCGGAAAAGGTACATCGTGAGATAAGGGCTCTTCTTAAAGAGTACAATTTAAAGAAGGACAAGACTTTTGAAGACATTGTTGACCTGCACCAGAGGTTTGAAAGCATCCACCCTTTCCAAGACGGGAACGGTCGTATCGGTCGTCTGATCATGTTCAAGGAGTGTCTTGCCAATGGTCATGTGCCATTCATCATTACTGAGGAACTGAAGATGTACTACTATCGTGGGCTTCGAGAGTGGAATAACCTCAGAGGCTACCTGCTTGACACCTGTCTTGCAGCACAGGATAACTACAAGGCGATGCTGGATTACTTCAAGATTAAATACTGAATATGAGCATATTCTGCTATATTTGCCAATGAATTAAAACAAAACGTATTATGGTAATAACAGCCAAAAGCAATCAAAAACTATGAAATAATCAAAATTGGAGTGATTTTTTCATAGTTTTCGATAAATCACGATGTCGCTTTTACATATTCCGGACGATACCCGTTCACTTTTCAGTGAGAAAAGACAGAAATAGTCAGTCTTCAAACAAAAACTGACTGAAAACCTGTCAGATGACAGACTTTCAGTCAGCTTCTTTATTTGGTCGATGTCCTACTGCTCATCGACATTGTTGTCGTCCGGGCCCTGAGGTCCTGGCTGAGGACCGCCCTGGAATGGGCCCTGAGGGCCGGCCTGGCCAGCCTGTGCGGCTTTGGCCATATCCTCTGAAGCTGCGTGCCATGCGGCCTCGAGCTCTGAGTTGTATTTGTCAATGTCAGTGAGGTTCTGGTTCTTGACAGCCTCCTTGAGGTTGTTCATTGCGGACTCGATTGCAGCCTTTTTCTCAGCAGGAATCTTGTCGCCGTACTCCTTGAGGTTCTTCTCGGTCTGGAAGCACATTGCATCAGCATTGTTGATCTTGTCGATGCGCTCTTTCTCAGCCTTGTCAGCAGCCTCGTTGGCCTTTGCCTCGTCCCTCATCCTCTGGATTTCGTCCTCGGAAAGTCCTGAGGATGCCTCGATACGGATGTTCTGCTCCTTGCCTGTTGCCTTGTCCTTTGCAGAAACGTTGAGGATACCGTTGGCATCGATGTCGAAGGTTACCTCAATCTGAGGGATTCCCCTTGGTGCCGGTGCGATGCCGTCGAGGATGAATTTGCCGATGAGTTTGTTATCCTTGGACAACGGACGCTCACCCTGGAGAACATGAATGTCAACTGCAGGCTGGTTGTCTGCTGCCGTAGAGAATACCTGTGATTTCTTTGTAGGGATGGTGGTGTTGGCCTCGATGAGCTTTGTCATGACACCGCCAAGGGTCTCGATACCGAGTGAAAGCGGAGTTACATCAAGAAGAAGCACGTCCTTCACGTCGCCTGCGAGCACACCTCCCTGGATTGCTGCACCGACTGCAACGACCTCGTCAGGGTTTACGCTCTTGTTAGGAGTCTTGCCGAAGAATTTCTCAACGATTGCCTGGATTGCAGGGATACGGGTTGAACCGCCCACGAGGAGAACTTCATCGATGTCCGATGCCTTGAGACCTGCATCTGAGAGGGCTTTGCGGCATGGCTCAACCGTCCTCTGGATGAGGTTGTCGGCAAGCTGCTCGAATTTAGCTCTGGTAAGAGTCTTGACAAGGTGTTTAGGAACTCCGTCAACTGGCATGATGTACGGAAGGTTAATCTCTGTTGAGGTCTGGCTTGAAAGCTCGATTTTTGCCTTCTCTGCTGCCTCTTTAAGTCTCTGAAGGGCCATAGGGTCTTTCTTGAGGTCGATTCCGCCATTCTCTGATGCGAACTCAGCTGCAAGCCAGTCGATGATAACCTGGTCGAAGTCATCACCTCCGAGGTGAGTGTCACCGTTGGTAGAAAGAACCTCGAACACGCCGTCGCCAAGCTCCATGATTGATATATCGAATGTACCGCCACCGAGGTCGTAAACGGCTACCTTCATGTCTTTGTGCTGTTTGTCAAGACCGTATGCAAGGGCTGCTGCAGTAGGCTCGTTGATGATACGTTTCACATCGAGACCTGCAATCTTACCGGCTTCCTTGGTTGCCTGGCGCTGAGAGTCTGAGAAGTATGCAGGAACTGTGATGACAGCCTCTGTAACTTCCTGACGCAGATACTCTTCTGCAGTTTTCTTCATCTTCTGGAGAATCATCGCTGAAATCTCCTGAGGAGTGTAGAGACGACCGTCGATGTCAACACGTGGAGTGTTGTTGTCGCCCTTTACAACCTTGTACGGCATCCTTGCGATTTCCTTTCCTACCTGATCGTAGGTCTCACCCATGAATCTCTTGATTGAGAAAACGGTCTTGTGAGGGTTGGTGATAGCCTGACGTTTTGCAGGGTTACCTATTTTTCTCTCACCGCCGTCGGTGAATGCCACTACTGAAGGGGTTGTTCTCTGTCCTTCGTTGTTGATGATGACGGTTGGTTCGTTACCTTCCATCACTGCCACACATGAGTTGGTGGTTCCAAGGTCAATACCAATAATTTTTCCCATAATTTTATCTCCTATTTTTATTTATTATCATTTTTGTCAGTCCTTCGTGAGGACGACTGGGTATTATCCAATCCTGTGCCATCGCTTTTGTCGCAAAAAAGTATGTCAAATTGTCAGTTTTTATGTCAATTTTCGTTACTCTTTGTGACATAATTGCTAATTTTGCCCCGCTTGTCATGCCGGGCGCAGCCCCTGCCATGCTAGTCATGTCGAGCGCAGCCCGAAGGGCGAAGTCGAGACATCTATAAACAAAAAGATAATAAAACAAAAATGATATACCGCCAGCTCCCAACCGAAGAATACACAGACCTCATGTCCCGTATCCTATATGAGGATAATCACATCCTTGTAGTGAACAAAAGGGTGGGGGAGATAGTCCAGGGCGACAAGACCGATGACGAACCCCTTACCGAGAAATACAAGGCATTCATCGCTATGCGCGATTCCAAGCCCGGGCAGGTATTCATGGGCCTTCCTCATCGCCTCGACCGTCCGGTCAGCGGAGTAACGATCCTCGCGAAAACCTCAAAGGCCCTTGAGAGACTCAATGCCATGTTCCGCGACGGAGAGGTACATAAATTCTACTGGGCACTTGTCTGCAACCGCCCGGCCGAGCCTTCAGCTCTGCTTGAAAACATGATGTGGCGCAATGAGAAACAGAACAAATCCTACATCTGCCGCCCGGGTGCCGCCCGCAAGGATGCCAGGCTCGCGCGCCTGCGATATAATCTGATTGACTGCACGGAGCGATATTACCTTGTAGAAGTCGAACTGCTGACAGGACGGCACCACCAGATCCGCTGCCAGCTTTCCAATATCGGATGCCCGATCAAGGGCGACCTGAAATACGGAGCTCCACGCTCCAATCCTGACGGAGGCATTTGCCTCCATGCCCGCCGCATCACTTTCATACACCCCGTCAGGAAAGAGCCCATTACAATAGAGGCCCCTGTTCCATCTTCATGGAAAGGGATAAATCTGCAGAAATAATGCAGATTGAATAAAATTCACCCTTTTACGGTAAAAAGTGCCAAGACTATAGCCTTATGTTGACTACTTTTGCAATATTCAATATAAGGCTTTTATGAAACCACAAATTAAAACCGACCATGAAAATACCCGCAGGATTCTTGCTGACATGGTTCATCATCCAAATGCCGCAGGCGTGCTTGTCGTTGCCCTGGGATGTGAGAACAACCAGCTCGGTGCTTTTCGCGAACTTGTAGGCGAAGTGGATGAAACCAGGGTGAAATTCATGGAGAGCCAGAAGATTCAGGGGGATGAGGTTGAGCATGGGCTTGCCCTTCTTCGTGAAATCGCTTCGGCTGCAGCCGATGACGAGCGTGAGGATGTTCCTGTGAGCGAATTGAAGGTTGGTCTGAAATGTGGAGGTTCGGACGGATTCTCCGGCATCACTGCCAATCCTCTTCTCGGTCGTTTCTCAGACTGGATCGTGTCTCAAGGCGGTACGACCGTTCTTACAGAAGTCCCGGAAATGTTCGGTGCCGAGACCATTCTCATGTCTCGCTGCCAGGATGAAGCGACCTTTGACAAGACTGTCGACCTTATCAACAATTTCAAGGAGTATTTCATGAAGAACGACCAGCCGGTCTATGAAAATCCTTCTCCGGGCAACAAGGCCGGTGGTATTTCCACTCTTGAGGAGAAATCGCTCGGCTGTACACAGAAATCCGGTTCTTCAATTGTCAGGGATGTCCTGAAATATGGCGAGAGACTCTCGAACAAGGGACTCAACCTGCTGAGTGCACCTGGAAATGACCTTGTTGCATCGACGGCCCTGGCCGCTGCAGGATGCCAGATTGTACTTTTCACAACTGGCCGAGGTACTCCGTTCGGAACTTTTGTTCCTACTGCCAAGATTTCTACAAACAGTGCTCTTGCTCAGAAGAAACCGATGTGGATTGATTTCAATGCCGGTCAAATTGTAGACGGAAAGCCTGTTGCTGAGGTTGATGAGGAGTTCTTCAATTTCGTTCTTGCAGTTGCTTCTGGGCAGAAGACCAATAACGAAAAGTCTCTCTACACCGAAATTGCGATTTTCAAGACGGGAGTAACATTTTAGGACCTTACGTCAGATTAAGTAACACATTTCATAACCATTTGTTAGAGTCGTCGCTTTGAGGCGACAAAATAGTCATTTCCCTTGCACTTTGCAGGGAAATGACTATATTTGCATTCGCAAACCATCAGGCGGAAATAGCTCAGTTGGTAGAGCATCAGCTTCCCAAGCTGAGGGTCGCGGGTTCGAATCCCGTTTTCCGCTCAACCAAGGCCGTAGATGTTCGCAGAACATCTACGGTTTTGTAGTTCCAATAAAATATCGAGCTCGCTCGAATTTTATTGGAACTACAAAACAAGCTGGTCCAAAGGACCATCGGCCTTGGTTGAAAGTGCCCCCCTGGCGAAGGGCACCGGGATGTAGGCGCACAGCGACTAAATCCCGAGCATCTCGAAGTTTCACCAGCACCACATAGAAACACTATACCACTATGGAAAAATCAAAAGTATATTTCACCGACCTGAGGACAAAACCCGGAGCAGGCCTAATGACCAAGATGATACGCCTTGTCAAGGCAGCCGGAATCGAGAACATTGACTTCGACGGTAAGTTCACGGCCATCAAAATCCATTTCGGAGAGCCCGGAAACCTTGCCTATCTACGTCCCAACTATGCAGCCGCACTGGTCGATTACCTCAGAACCCTAGGTGCAAAAGTATTCCTCACCGACAGCAACACCCTCTACTCCGGAGGCCGCAGCAATGCCGTCGATCACCTCAACGCCGCAATGAACAACGGATACAATCCGATTTCAGCTCATGCTAACGTCATCATTGCAGACGGACTTAAGGGAACGGAATACATCGAGATTCCTTTGGGAGGGGAGTATTGCAAGGCTCCTAAAATCGGAACTGCAATTGCAAATTCCGACATCATAATCTCAATGAACCATTTCAAGGGCCATGAGCAGGCCGGCTTCGGAGGCGCCCTCAAAAACCTCGGCATGGGCAGCGCCAGCGTTGGCGGAAAACTTGAACTCCACTGTTCTTCGCAGCCTCAGATAGATAAGGAAGCTTGCACTGGTTGCGGGATGTGTGAAAAATATTGCAACCATGGAGCCATCTCAATGCAGGTATGCGAAGACGGCCGTCACAGGAAGGCATCAATTGACTATTCAAAATGCGTTGGCTGCGGTCAGTGCGTAGCTGTCTGCCAGCATAATGGTGCCGTAGTTGGAAGCAGCAGCACGGCAGAGGAACTCAACTACAAGATTGCAGAATATGCCAAGGCCGTCGTTCTTGACAAGCCGAATTTCCACATCAATTTCATCATGAATGTCTCGCCTGAGTGCGACTGCTGGAATCACAATGACGCGGCCATTGTTCCGGACCTCGGAATCGCAGCTTCCTTCGACCCTGTAGCCCTTGACTGCGCTTGTGCAGACATCGTCAATGCCGCACCAGCGATAGAGCAGGGGACACGCCTTGCAGACATGGCAGCCAGGGAGCATGAATCATGTAATTGCCACAACCACGCTCATGAAGACGGCAGCTTCAAAGACAAATTCCGCCGCATGCATCCTGATACCTGCTGGCAGGCCGGAATTGCACACGGCGAAAAAATTGGTCTCGGATCAGCCGCTTATGAACTGATTCGTATCTGATTATTTCCCGGTTTCCGAATCATTCCCGGTATTGTCGTCCGGACCGTTTCCGTTGTCAGAATCGTTCCCGGTATTGTCGTCAGAATCGTTTCCGTTGTTCGAACCGTTTCCAGACTCTGAATCTGGCTGATTATTGTCAGTTTCAGAGTCTTTGTTTCCTATTCCAAAGTCCTTCAGGTCAATGCTGAGTCCTTCAGGCAAAAGCATCTTCAGACTTGCCTGTACATAGGCATCTTTGTCCATCTGAATGTTGGAAGCGTCTCCCGAAGTCGCAGTAAAGGAAAGAAGGATTGCACTTAAATCGCTCAGGTCAGCCACCTCTCCAGCATGGAGAGAAATGTTCAGTGCAGTGATGACAGGCTCGCCGTCTGCCGAGCATGAGGCAATCTGCTGCACAGGCTTGTTTTCCACAGGAATGACATTGCCTTCTGAATCAAGCAGGTCAATCTCCATTTCAAGAGCAAGAGGGAGCTGGTTTTCAACCTCACCGGAGAGCACGACAGGGTTCTTCTGCAGAATCTTCCCGACATTTTCGCCAATGCCTTTGAGGGTGTCCCTGACAGTGATATTGAAGTCTTCTCCAAAAGCCAGAGGGCATACAAATGCGTAATCTACATCAAAGATGTAATCGGCATCAGGCTGAATCACGCTTTCTTTTGTCCCGTCTGTCAATGCGTTGAAATTGATTTCCAGCTGGTCAGGAATTCTCTTGATCAAATCCTTTATCTTGTCATTCTTTATGAATGAATAGCCTTCAGGTTTTCCAGCCTGATTGCCTGCAACATATATCATGACACTGTCAGTTTCAGAAGCATCTGCTGCGCCATTGATTTCCAGGGATATGCTGAATTTTCCGTCTTCATCCCTGTTACCGTTTCTGACAGGTACAATTTCTATAGAACCTTTGACCGGAATGCCCATATTGCTTCTCACTTTCAGTTTCAATGCAGGATTGGCGAGATCGAGACTGAAATTCTCCTCGGTCAATATATCCGGAAGTCCTGCTATATTGAATCTCTGACTGTCCGTGCTGAGGTCATACTCGATTTTTCCGCGAATTTTAGAGAACCGGATTGAGTCGAGCTTGACATTTATGTCAGCCTTGATATTGGTTCCGCTTATTGATGTGCCGATTTCCGGGTTCTTCACACCAATCTTTCCAGTCAAAACGACAGGCATTGTCAGGTCTTCTCCGCTGGCAAAGTCATAATCTGACAAGTCAATAGCCTTGATTGAAACAGGTTTTATGTCAAGTTTACCATCTTCAAATGTTCCAGTTATATTGATCTTGTTGCCGTCCACCCTCTTGTCTGAAGGGTCAAGGCTTATTTCTTCTGGGAACATTACAACAAAGTCCGCCATCAATTCCCGTCCTTCTCCAAAATCAGGCATGCCTTCGACCTTGATGTCAAACTCAGCATTCACGTCATCAAAAATTGCTTCAGAAAGCCCCGAGATCCTCAGATCCGATGGTATACTTTCAGCTTTGATGAATGTCGCAATGAATCCCTCATTTATGTCGATTTTGAATTCCTCAAGCCTTACATTGGCGGCCTCGATAGACGGCATAGATAAAGTAATTCCGGATTTTTTTGAATCTGCTCCTTTCAGCATCGAACCGAATACTGTACCTCCATTGAATACCATGCTGCCTTCAATATCGAATTCTCCGCTGATTGCAGATGTACCATCATCCTGCCTTACAGGGCTGATGTACAATTTGTCGATTTCAAGCTCAATTTTCCTTGGGATATTATGAGTGAAACAGATTGTGTTCTCCTTGACATCGTAGTCATACATGGAATCCACATTCTTGAATTTCATGAATTTCGGAAACCGGAACAGCATCCCCTGATTTCCCGGAACCGGATTGACGGATTCGGAAGGAATGTCAATGCTGATGTTAACCTTCGGATTTCCTTGCGGTGTCACGATGAATGTACCGAACTCTGAAAGGTCACCATCTATTGTCTGCTGGATTGTATGTTTGAAAGAGTCAAACTTGTTTTCGAATGTACCGATGACTGCTTTCCAGTCTTCAATCTCCAAATCAGACTCCATGCTGCTTGAAATTGTACAATCATCTTCAGGAGTCTGGGCGAAATCTGCTGAGTTCAGACCATTGCCGTTTATGACGAATTCAGCCGCAACCGATATGTTGTCAGACCATTTCACGACATTTGTACCCGCTATCGGCAATGGCAGATTCAATGCCTTGAATTCAAAGTTTTTTGAATATTCGTCTGTGAATTTCTGGCTGTAAACATTGAAAGAATTGCTTCCACTTGCAAGTGTTATTGCCTCTGGAATCTGGACAGAAAGCTGTTTCAGAACAACATTCAGTCCGTTGACCGGATTCTCCATCTTCATGTTCAGGGACAGTCTGGATTCCGGAGTGAAAGTGATCTGGCTTATCTGCTTGATGTTGTCCGGAAGTGTCAGATTGTTTCTAAGGGAGATAGGTAAGTCATAATCGTTTTTTATGCTGGTGTCATCCAGATTGAATTTGGCTGATTCTATCCAGGCATCCTTGAAACTGATCTTTACTTCAATCCCAATCTTTCCGTCGAATACTAAAAGGGCATTTGAGCTAGTCATGATATCGGCAAATCCGACAACACCAGATAGCATGATTGAACCCGTCATAGGGTTTCCATTGTAGTTGATCTGCTCCAGATTGAATTCCGTAACACTGGTAAAACCATTGCTCTTATCCAGTGGTTTTGTAATTCGAATAGCATCGTCTAAAGTGTTTCCCTGATCGTCTGAGAGTCTGAACAGGCTTCCGGGTCTCAATGAGATTTCCGGGATTATCTGCCCCTCATTTATGAAACTGTGGTTGCTTGCCTTGATCTGTACTACCATCCTAGATGAAGGCTTCATCCGGATGTCCCGGATTGAGGTAATGCTTTTGTTAGGACTATTAACTTCCAGTTGTATCTCAGCAGGTTTGTTTGCCAGATTCACTTTCGAAAGTGGCAGAGGCACAAGCTCGCTTCCGGTAGCGTCGATCTTCGGGATATTCAGGGTAATTTCTTCAGCAATGACGGTTTTTCCAAGAGTTGAGGTCAAGTCAATCATCTGAATGCTTTTTGCAAGTGCAAAAAGATTCATGTTAATGGTCTTCTCTTTTGCAATCTGGGGAATCCCGATTTCCTCATTGACATCCAAATCAAGATCAATGTCCTTGCTGATTTCAATTGCATCGACAGCTATGTTTCCGGCATCAAAGTCTCCAATTTCGAATTTCAGAGATTGTCGCATGTCAAAACCTTCAAATTTGAACATTTCCTTGAAATTCGGAAGCTGATCCGCCAACTTCATCGTGTCCGAGATGCATAATGAAATACCATTTTCATCTGCGCTGATGATATTGTCCCCGGATTGGCTTAACAATTCGGATATTTTGATTTGTTTGGTACTTCCCAAAGGTAAAGCAAGTCCCTTCTGTGCAATGGTCACTTCCGTATTGAGATTGTTCATGTCATATTCGTTGCGCACACATGAACACATTCCCACCACGGTCAGAATTACCAGAATACCTCTTGCAGCCTTGCTGATTTGTCCTGTTATCATGAACTCGCTATTTTATATTATGTTGATATAATGTTATTTACGATGCTTTGAACCGAGCATGAACGTAAGACCGAATCTCATGTTTGCCCATGCCTTGTCGACAGGAACATAATATTTTGGCATTACATTGAAGAAAGTGTAATCGCTTCCGATAAAGAAATCGACACCACCCTTCGGGCTGAACTCTATTACCCATCCAAGCGTCTTCCATGCATTGAGGAAAGACCAGTTGATTCCGAGGTTGAACCATTTGCAAGGGTTGAGGTTGTATGACAGAGTGAGTTCGTTAATGGTGCTTCTGCGCATGATTTTGGCGCTGTAAAGAAGTCCGACACTCATCTTGTCGTGCAGGAAAGGCATTTCCACACCTGCATAAATCTTCGGACATGTGCTCAGCCTGAAATCAGCGGCTTCTCCTTCCTGGAAATTGGCAAGTGCAAGGAAATCATTCTTTATCTCTTCGATAACGGCGTTGAAATCAGCATTTTCACCAAGACTTATGTCGCTCATTCCTGAGAATGAGGCACTTCCGCTTGATACAAGGTGCTGTACATCCTTGCTCTTGTAGAAAATTCCTCCAAGGTCAAGAGCTGAAAGCGAGATTGTAAGACCGTCCACAGGGCAGCCGATGCTGAGTCTGTATTCTGCACCGAGGTCGAATGCAAATCCATATCCAGCAGGTGCTATCTTGGATAAGTCAGTTGTGAATGAAGGCATGTTTCCTGGCTCTGCTGCCGGAACAATTCTCAACAGAGGGGTTGCAATTGTTCCTGTAGCTTTTGAATTCACTGTCCATTTGTCCTGGCTCAACTCAAGTGTTGATTCTCCCAGGTCAAGTCCTACACTTGCAGCTGAAACAAGGAATTTGAATTTTCCTCCGACCTTCAGTCCTTTCACAACTGACGAGAGGTCGCGGGAGTGTCCGATTGCAGCATACAGTGATGCATCTGCATACATATTGAAACCTTTGAGCGAATAGATGTTATCTCCAGCCCCCATGCCCTGTTTCAGGAGCATGAAGAAATCCTTAGGTATTCCGATTGAAGCATCCATCTGAAGTCCCAAGTCAAAACTCCAGAAGCTTTTTTCAGATGTATAGAAACCGAAATTGAGGATGTCAGTATTGAAATTGATGTCAACTCCGGGATATTTTGTGAGTTTGTTTTCAAATTCTTTTACAGTCACATTCTTATTAAGGAAGGTGTAGAGCTGTCCGTCTTTCGGAAACAGGAAACTTCCTGCTCCGATATTTCCATAGACTCCTACTCCTGTATTGGACAGGACAGGGATTCCGAAATAGTTGGAACGAGGCGAGAATGCAGGATTGAGCCTTGTCCTCATAAGTGAATTGTCAAGGAAATATGTTCCTGTAAGTGCCTGTGCAGAGACTGCCGAAATAGATAGAATTGCCGCTGCAAAAAGTGTAAATATCTTGTTTTTCATAATGATTCCGCTTGTTATTTTTTACTGTTTGTAGTTCCCAATCCAAGATCTTTAAGGTCTGCGCTGATTCCTTCCGGAAGCATGAGCTTCAGGCTGGCCTGAACGTATGACTCTTCATCAACCTGGACTCCTGCTGCATCGCCTGAAGTTGCCCTGAATGAAATCAGAAGTGACTCTAATTTGCTCAGGTCAGCATTCTTGCCAGCTTTGATTATAAGATCGAGAGGGGTGTTTACCGGCTCTCCTTCAGCGGTGCATGACTTGATTGTCTGCATAGGCTGAGGACCGTCGATTGCTATCACCTTGCCATCTGAGTCAAGCATGTCAATAGTAAGCTCAAGTTCAAGCGGAAGCTGGTTCTCGATATCTCCTTCCAACTGTATTGTGTTGTCTTTCAAGAATTTTCCTATTTCGCTGCCGATTCCCTTGAGGGTATCCTGATAGTTGAACTCGAATTTCTCGCCGAATGCAAGAGGGCAGACGAATGCATACTGAATGTCAAATGAATATTTTGCGTCAGGGTTGATAACGCATTCTTTGTTTCCGTCAGTCTCTGCATTGAATGTGATTTTGAGCTCGTCAGGAATGCGCTGAATAAGTGGACTTATGTTACTGCATTCTACGAATGTATATCCGACAGGCATTCCTACCTTGCTTTCTGCAATGTAGTACATCACACTGTCTTTCTTTGTGTAATCAGCCGTACCGTCGATTGTAAGCGAAAGCTCAATCTTGCCTGCTTCGTCTGCCACGCCCTTCCTGACAGGGGTGATGTTGACAGAGCCCTTCACAGGAATGCCCATATTGGTGACAGCTTTGAGTTTGAGTGCCGGATTTGCAATGTCGAGCGTCACGCCTTCGCCTGTGATCATATCAGGAAGTCCTTCAAGCTTGATAACCTGGCTGTTGTCTTCGAGTTTGTACTCAATCTTGCCTTTGATGCTTGAGAACTTGATGTTCGCCAGAGATGCATTGATATTTGCTTCGATGCTGCTCTCGAGTTCAGACAGATTGATTTCAGGATTCTGGACACTTATCTTGCCTTCAACCTTTATCGTATCCTTCAGATCGGTCTTGAAATCATAGTCGCCCATGTTGATGGCAAGGACATCAATAGGCTGTACTGCAAGCACTCCTTTGTCAAATGTTCCACTGATTTTCAGTTTGTTGCCATCGACTCTGCTATCCTGCTGGTCGAGTACGAGCTGGTTAGGAATCGTAACTGTGAAGTCGGCTTTAAGGTCCTTTCCTTCTCCCATGTCCGGGAGGTTCTTGAGTGCAATGTCGAACTTCGCCTTGACATTGTCAAGAAGAGCCTCTGACAATTCCTTGATTTGGATTTCGGCAGGAATCTGGTCTGCCTTCACCAGAGTTGTAAGGAACTTCTCATTGATGTCTATCTTGAACTCTTCAAGATCAATGCTCTGCGCAGCAAGTGGAGGAACGGTTGCAGTGACTGAAATGTTGCTTTTTGAAAGTGCTTCGACATCGTTCTTGGAAACGGATCCTCCCTGGATGGTGATGCCTCCGTCAACGGTAAATGTACCTTTGATAGCACTCTTTCCGTTGTCTGCTTTCTCTGGAGAAACTACCAGCTTTTCTATTTCAAGATTGATGTTCTGTGGTATTGAATTCTTGATTGTTATGCTGTTTTTGCTCTTGTCGTAGTTGTATGCAGAGTTGACGTTCTTGAATTTGATGAATTCAGGGAAGGTCATGGTGATACCTCCGGCTGCCGGTGTAAAGTTGAGAGCAGTTTCAGGGAGCGCAAAGGCAATGTTGATTGCCGGAGTCCCTTTCGGAGTTATCGTGAACGTTCCGAAGTTTGAAATGTCACCATCGACAACCTGTTCAATGTCCTTCTTGAATGTTTCGATGTTGTTGTCGAATGACTCGATTGTTGCATACCAGTTGCTGATTGACAATGTCGAATTTGCAGATGTAGTGATTGCACAATCATTGGCCTGGGTGGTAGGGAAGTTCGCACTGTTGATGCCGGTTCCGCTGATTTCCACTTTAGCTGCGATTGTTATGGTGTCATCCCATTTCACAATGCCTTCCGTAGGTGCAGGAAGTTTGATTTTCTGGATATAGAGAGACCTGTTGTAACCGCTGGTGAGATCCTTGTTTGTCTCTGTAACTGTTCCGTTCACGGCATTTTTCACTGTCATTGCTTCCGGGAAGCTGATGGCCAGTTCATTCATCTTGATTTTAAGGTTCCTGTCATTGATGTTTTTCATCTTGAGGTTCAGCCCTATTGATGAATTGTCAGTGAAAAGTACCTGGTCGATGCTTTTGACATGTTCAGGGAGACTGAATCCCTCTCCGAGAGACACCGGAACGCTGATGTTCTGATTTACACTGATTCCCGTGATGTCGAATGTCGCAGATTTGACTGATACATTAGAGAACTTGATGTCGAGAGTGACACCAATCTCGCCGTCAGCATCCTTCAATGCACTGGTACTGGTCTTGGAACCAGTCATCCCGAATGAGCCCTCAAGACTGATTATGGCTTTCTGTGGAACAACTCCGTTCAGGTTGATGGATTTGAGGTTGACCTTCCTGCTGATGGTGAAGTTGTTGCTTCCGTTCAGCATCTGGGACAGTTTGAGCGTTCCGTTCAGATTATTGCCGCTGTTGTCAGTGATCGTGAACAGGTTTCCGAGGTTGAGAGTGACGTCAGGATTCACGCCTCCTTCCTTGATGAACTCATGTCCGGTAAGCTTGAGCGACACTGTCATCTGGGCTCCGTCATTCAGAACAATGTCCTTGATGTTGGAAATTGCCTCGTCCGGGCTGTCAAAATTGATTGTGACTTCTGACTCCTGTTTTGCAATGCTTTTTTCCTGGTCAGGAAGGTTTATAGGAGCATTGGGCACGTCTTTTAAGTCAGGCGGAATGGAAGGAAGGTCGAATGTCGCATTTGCGGACATATTCACATCTTCCAGACTGCTGCTCAAGTCAATTCTCTTTACCTTGGATGCATATTCCCACAAACCGAGCTTGATTTCCTCATTTTTTGAAATCTCAGGAACGCTGATATTGGTGTCAAAGTTTCCACCTGCGGACACATCGTATGAAATTTTCATCCCGTCAATAGAAACATTGTCTGCGTTGAAATCTCCGATATTGAATGTCATGCTCTGATTGACATTGATGTCATCGAATTTCAGCATTTCACTGAATTTGGGGAGATTGTTTCCCAGTTCCATCGTATCGGCTATGCTGATTTCAAGACCATCTTCGCTTGATGAAATGAAATCATCTCCTGCTTTTTTCAGGAGGTCCTTCACCTTAATCTGCTTAGTACTTCCCAGAGGGAGGGCAAGTCCTTCCTGGGCAATGGTAACCTCAGTGTTCAGATTGTTCAGATCATACTCTTTTTTCGCGCATGAGAACAATCCGGGCAGTGCAAGCGCCGATAGCAGCACCATTGTTGCCATTTTATTGTTCGTTTTTTTCATAAGTATATGAATTTTAATAATTTGCAAATCATTATCAGTGTACTGGGATATCTGTCAACACCGATAGCACACACATTGTCACAAAGTTAGCTAAATAATCTGATAATTTGATTTTTATTGTCGTATTTTTATATTTGCACTATCAAAAAAAATATCATAGATGACAATGAATAAGATCAGACCAGTAATTCTTGCGGTTGTAATCATTTTTACCGCCTTTCTCGCTTACGGCCTTTTTACCATGCCAAAGCCTCAACCTGTTGATTCAGAGGGATTTTCATCCCAGAGAGTTCTCAATGATATAGAGGTGATATCACGGGAACACCATTCCGTAGCCCATCCTCAGGAAAGAGCCGCCGTCCGTGACTATCTTGTATCAAGGCTTGAATCGCTTGGAGCGGACACTGTACGTCTGTTCGAATATGACTCCCTGACCGGTCCGCAGAACAAACACGTTGTCTATGAATTCGATGCCGTCGATATACTTGCAGAATTTGCTCCTGCCTCCGGCAAAGCTGACCAGAACACCACATATATGATGTTCGTGGCCCATTATGACTCACGTTATTCACAGCCGATGCCGAAGGATACCGTATGGTCTTATGGAGCTGCTGACGACGGATATGGAGTGGGTGTAATCCTTGAGACCGTTTCGCAATTGCTGAAGGAACGTGATTGCTGGAATCAGGGAGTGAAGGTCCTTTTCACTGATGCTGAGGAAGTTGGAATGCTTGGCATGAAATCTATATGGGAAAAGGACAATTATGTATTTGACAATGTCGGATTCATAATCAATGTCGAGGCCAGGGGCCCGTGGGGGCCGGCTCTGCTTTTTGAGACATGTCCGGGAAATGAAAAGGTCATGGAACTTTATGCCAGGGCCACCGATTATCCGTTCACTTATTCCCTGACTACGGTTGTCTATAGTTTCATGCCTAATTTCACTGATTTTACCATTGTTAAGGATGATATTCCGGGAATGAATTTCTCGACTGTCGCAGATGTCAACCATTATCATACCGACCTTGATAATTTCTCAAACGTAAGTGCAAGGTCTGTGCAGCATTATGGTGCCCAGATTCTGCCTGTTGCCCGTGAATATCTTTCAGATGCCTCATATTCTGACAAGAAGGCATTGGTTGCGGACAGAGATGTCACAAGTTTCACAATTCCTGCGCTTGGCCTGGTGAAAATGAGCAAGAATATGTATAAAATATTGAATGTCATCATATTTGTGCTTTTTCTGCTTGTTTTTGCACTTGAGGGCTTGCGCGGAAGAATCAAGGCTTCAAGGGTTTTCAGGATTTCCGGAATCCTGCTGATTTCCACCCTCGGGGTACTTCTCCTCTTTGAAGTATGTTCATGGTTTTGCGCGCTTGCCTGTGGCGCGAGATTCAAGCCTTTCGGAGTAGTTGCCGGAGTGGGATTTGACAATATTGCGATGATTGTGATGACCATTCTCCTTATTGCCGGATGCAAGGTTTTCTATTATATCTTCCGCAGGAAGTCTGCCAGGGAGGTTACCTCAATGAGAAGCAGCGCAGTGGCAAATGCAATTGCACAGTATTCATGTTCAGTACTTTACGGAGCATTAATCCTGCTGTTCATTCTCAGCGCCGCTCTGGTATTCACTCTCGGAGAGAACCTGATGTTCCTCATCCCTCTGACCTGTGCCACTGCCGCCCTGATTCTGTGGCGCCTTACCGGCTGGAAAGGCTGGATGCCGATAGCAACGGCTCTCATCCTGCTGCATGCATATTCATTCCTTTATGCTCTTGCAATGGCGCTTACAATCGGAGCCTACGGAGCTGTCGCAATGCTTGCCTTCCTGGATGTCATGGTTCTTATCCCTATGGCGGACATCTACGTCACTTCTTCCAGAAAGTAAATAATAAGGCTGGTCGTCCGACCAGCCTTATTTTGTCAGTAACCGAAGATTTCTTCAGCCGAGAGATATCTGACCTCGCCTAAAGTCTTCAGATACTTTATATCAATGTCTTTGGCATCGCCGAGAATGCCATAGGTGTAGGTGCGTCCCTTAACCCACTTCTCCTGAATTGCTTTGACATCCTCAATGGTGAGACTCTGAAGCTCTTCGAATATCTTCCTGCCACGGTTTTCCTTGAGCCCCATGTCACGGTCATTGATATATGACCAGAGAACGTCCATGCCTGTTGTCCTGCTTGTCCTCATCTGGGAAATGATTCCTTCTTTTGCAATGTCAAATGCAGTCTGCGATACCGGCATTTCATTGATGATTTCATCAAAGGCCTCTATTGCCTGTTTCATCTTGTCATTCTGTGTCGCAATGAAAGCATTGTAAGAATAGGTGTCATCGGCATGAGCCGGAGTATCAAGCCATGCAGATGCCGAGTATGCAAGTCCGCGGGCTTCCCTCATTTCCTGGAATACGATGGTATTCATGCCACCTCCGAAATATGCATTGTAAAGTTCAATCTTTGCATCATCTTCAGGAGTGTATTTTTCTCCCTGACATGAGAACTGGAAATAGTAGAGCTGCTTTGCATCGTATTGGGCGATATAGACCACGGGAACGGGAGTTTCTGCATACCTGTTGTATCTCTTTTCAAGAGGCTGTGGATTGTCGCTGACTTTATGGTGGGCGGCAAGAGTCTTGCCGAGCGCCTTTTCACTTTCCGGACCATAGTAGAGAATCTCATGCTGCTTTGCAAACATCTCTTTCACCATAGCAAGAAGCTGTTCTGAAGTGAGAGCCATAACGGCATCATTGTTCAGATATATTTTTGAAATCAGTTCAGGACCATAGGTAAGATATCTTCGCAGGGCTCCGAAGCAATGCTGCTGGCTGAGTTTTGAATTGGCCCTGCTCTTCAGAATGTCATCCTTTAGACTTCTGAGGATGTCTTCGTCGGCTTTTGCATTCTCAATGAGGTCTTCCACGATTTCGAGAGCCTCACCGATATTCTCTCCAAGACCGCTGACATTGATTGTTGTCTCATTTGCATAAGTTTCGAAAGAGAACGAGCATGCAAGTTCATACATCTTCGATGCAATCTCTTCTGCACTCATCTTTTCTGTTCCGAGATACCCGAGATATTCGAATGCGATTCCAAGGGCAGGATTTGTTTCCGCACCTTCGTTGAATGAGATGACGAGTTCTGCTATGTCGTTGATTTTCTTTTCTTTATAGAGAACTTCCATTCCCTGGGACTTGAATATGTCCATGTCCTTCTTATAATCGACGAATACCGGATCTATAGGTTTGACGACACTTTTCTGTATCTCGGCGATGAATGCGCTCTGCTTGTCCCTATTGGTGACAATCGGAGTAATCTTCGGAGCGGCAATTTTCTGCTGGCTCTTGTCAACTCCTTCTCTCTTATAGACTATTGCATATCCGTTTTCCGGAAGATACTTGTTGGCCCAGGCCACAACATCTTCTTTGGTAATTTTTTCGATTCTTTCAAAAATACCAACTTCATCTGCCCAATCAGTGCCGTTGATGAACGAATTGACATAAATATAGGCCCTGTTGTCATTGGATTCCAACTGCTGCATGATTTGCAGCTTGAAATTGTTGACTGTAGCTTCAAGCAAGCTCTCAGGGAAGTCACCGCTGCGGAGTCTGGCAACTTCGGCAAGAAGCAGGTCCTTGAGCTCGTCAAGGCTTTGCCCCTCGCGCGGTGCTCCTGCAAGGAGGAAACTGCTGTAGTCCGGCTGGCTTGAATACCCGCCATAGGCATTGAGCGCTTTCTGCTGCTGGTTGATGTCAAGGTCGATGAGCCCGGCCTGGCCATTGTTCAGGATTGCAGACGCGATATTTGCAATGTCGCTCGATTCGTCAGCAGCGCCAGGAAGCCTCCATCCGATCATGATATTCTCGCTCTCAAGACCATAGACCTCCTTTACGACAGGAGTTGTAATAGGCTGTTCCTCTGCGCATTCCAGAACAGGAAGGTCCGGATTTGGCTCCATGTCTCCGAAATATTTCTCTATCATGCTGACCATGTAGTCCGGATCGAAATCTCCGGCAACGCAGATTGCCATGTTGTTCGGAACATACCATGTCTTGTGGTAGTTCTTAACATTGGTGATTGAAGGGTTCTTCAGATGCTCCTGTGTACCGAGAACTGTCTGTTTACCATAAGGATGGTTGGGAAAAAGAGCCGCATCCAGAGCCTCCCAGACCTTGCGGCTGTCTTGTGTAAGGGACATGTTCTTCTCCTCATATATGGTCTCAAGTTCGGTGTGGAAGCCTCTGAGAACAGGATGCTTGAACCTGTCTGCCTGAATCCTGGCCCAGTTCTCAATCTGGTTGGAAGGAATGTCCTCGACATAGGCTGTCACATCCTGTGACGTGAATGCATTCGTACCTTCTGCACCTATCATGGACATGAGCTTGTCATATTCGTTAGGGATGGCAAGTTTTGAAGCCTCATAGCTTATTGAATCGATTTTATGATATATGGCTTCCCTTTTTGCCTGGTCTGAGGTCTTCCTGTAAACTTCAAACAGCTGTTCTATCTCGTCAAGCATAGGCTTTTCCGCTGCATAGTCGCTGGTTCCGAAGCTCTGCGTTCCCTTGAACATCAGGTGTTCGAAATAGTGGGCAAGGCCCGTGGTCTCGCTCGGGTCGTTCTTTCCTCCCACTTTCACGGCAATGTATGTCTGAATGCGCGGGGTTTCCTTGTTGACGCTCATATACACCTTGAGCC
The DNA here is from genome assembly GCA_945827785.1 of uncultured Bacteroidales bacterium. GTDB lineage: Bacteria > Bacteroidota > Bacteroidia > Bacteroidales > UBA932 > Cryptobacteroides. Next base: position 21,097 of record CALZOR010000002.1, read on the forward strand.
CATTGTCCAAGGTATATATTCTTGTCCCGAGGGGATCTCCTGCCACAGTCTCATATTTGTACTGCGAGCAGGATGCAATGCTGAAAACCGATATCAGCACTGCCGCAAAAAAGTAAATTCGTTTCATAAAGTAATATGTTGTTTAATAATGATTTATAGCTACTTGTCCAAGACTCTATTCGTCGTCGCGGTCGGCTTTGTGGTATTTCTTTTTCTCTTTTTGGACTTCGGGAGCTCCGGCAACGATGATTACGATTTCACCCTTCGGCTCATGTTCCCTGAACCATGAGGCAACCTCCTCAAGGCTGCCGCGGCGGTGCTCCTCGAATTTCTTGGAAATCTCCCTTGCAACCGAACACTGCCTTTGAGGACCGAAAAACTCTGCAAACTGTTCCAGAGTCTTCACAAGACGATATGGCGATTCGTAGAAAATCATCGTGCGAGTTTCCTGCACAAGAGATTCTATCCTTGTCTGCCTTCCTTTTTTCTGGGGCAGGAAGCCCTCGAAACAGAAACGGTCACACGGATAGCCGGAAGAAACAAGGGCAGGCACGAAGGCTGTTGCTCCGGGAAGTGTCTGAACCTCAATACCTTCTTCAATACAGGTGCGGGCAAGGAGAAAGCCCGGATCTGAAATGCCGGGAGTGCCGGCATCGCTTATCAGGGCTACATCAAGTCCGGCAAGAATCCTTTCCTTTATCATCGATGCCGTCTTGTGTTCATTGAATTTGTGATGTGACTCAAGCCTGCCGCTAATCTCGAAATGCTTAAGAAGGACTGAACTTGTACGGGTGTCCTCGGCGAGGATGAGATCGACCTCTTTAAGAACCTTTATTGCCCTGAATGTCATGTCCTCGAGATTTCCCACCGGAGTGGGAACTATATAAAGGATACCGGCCATCTTATCTGACCCTCCTTCTTGCTGCCATCATGAAACGATAGACAGTTTCCGAATCCAAATTCCACTGAGGGAACCTCTCTTTTACATAGCCGACAACTTCTCTCAGGGAGTTCATCCCGTTGATGGCATTGACGGCATCCTGAAATATCATTGGATCTTCATTGAATAGCGTATTTATATATAATATCCTGTCATTCAGGGAGATGGCGCTCCTTATATCCCTGACGGGAGACCCCGGCATATCTGTCCACCAGAGCTGTCTGTTGTCCTCGAACACCGGAATGTCATCCTCTTCCTTCTCAGTCTCCTCTTCCGACGTCGTTGCATGCCCCTCCTCTGGCGCAGCTTCCTGCACAGGCTCCTGCTCCATGCAGATATCTTCCGGCAAATCACCTATTGCCTCTTGCTCAACTTCCTGCTCGAACTCCTGCTCAACCTCCTGTTCAATTTCCGGTTCGGCCATCTGTTCAGTCTCCTGTTCCTCGATGTCAAGGTCAATAGGCTCTATATCAATATCTTCCGAATCAAGGCCCTGCTCATATTCAGCAACCATCTTTTCGAGACATTCAATCCTCTGTCGCAAATCTGAAATCAATTCCCTGACTTCTGATAAAAATTCTGTTTCTCTATTTTTCATAAGGCAATATTTGACTATCTTTGCAATCCGTCAAACCACAAAAATAATCAAATGTTTTTAGAAAAAGCAAAAAAAGCAGGTTCTATTGAAGTAATCTGCGGATCCATGTTCTCCGGTAAGACAGAGGAACTTATCAGGAGACTTAAAAGAGCGCAATTCGCAAAACAGACAGTCGAAATATACAAACCATGCATCGATGTCAGGTATTCTGATGACGAGGTCGTGTCGCATGATTCGCACAGCATCCCCTCAACTCCAATAGATTCTCCGGCGAGCATGCTTCTGCTCTCAAGTGATGTTGAAGTCGTAGGTATCGACGAGGCCCAGTTTTTTGACGATACGATAGTTGAGGTTGTACAGACTCTGGCAGACAGGGGAGTGAGAGTGATAATCGCCGGCCTTGACACCGATTTCATGGGTAAGCCATTCGGCCCTATGCCTGCCCTCATGGCTGTAGCTGAGGATATACAGAAAGTCCATGCAATCTGCGTCAAATGCGGTAGTCCGGCAAATCATTCCCACAGACTTTCTTCCAGCGACAAGTTGGTAGTTCTTGGTGAGAAGGATATTTACGAGCCTCTTTGCCGCCACTGCTACAATGCTGCAATCCAGGCTGAAAAGGATGCACAATAGAAGTAAAAATTTATTAAAACAGAAATAATTTATTAAAACGGAAAAACTTTCGTCACATTATTGGCGGAAGTTTTCTTTTTGTCCATTCTCCTTCCTACTTTCGCTGCCATGAAGGAAGACGGAAAAATATCCCACTCGTACCTGGTGGCAATAATTGCTCTGGTATTTATGATATTGGGCTACCAGACTGCCTTGTTCGTACACCGTGCGGCCGTTGTAAGCATAGCGGCAAACCGTGATGCTCCTGATACCATATATGTATATGAAGACATCCGGGAAGGCGCAAAAGGCAAGAAACAGGTTTCCAGGGTGGATGGCAACAAGCCTTCTTCTGGAGGGAAAGGTATCGGACCGGCTACCGTAGGGACAACTGTGGCTGATGTACGTGTAGAAAGGAAAGATGCGCAACATGATGCAAGGACTGAGAACATACGTCGGAACACAAGAAGAGTTGAAAGCTTCAGGTTCAATCCTAATACAGTCAGTGTAGAGGACCTGTGCCGCCTTGGATTCAGCCAAAAACAGGCTCAGTCAATAGACAATTACAGGAAAAAAGGAGGACGGTTCAAGAAAAAGTCTGATTTTGCCAAATCCTACGTCGTATCGGACAGCATCTTTCGCCGGCTGGAGCCATATATCGACATTCCTCTGCTTGACCTGAACCTGGCCGATTCGGCGGCACTGGATGCTCTCCCGGGAATAGGAGGCTGGTTTGCCCGTGCAATAATCAGCCACAGACAGAAGCTTGGAGGTTTCTCATACAAGGAGCAGCTTATGGATATAAAGAATCTTGACATGGAAAGATATTCGGCTCTGGAAGAACTGGTAACGGTCAGTCCACAACATGTCAGGGCTTATCCACTGTGGACATTGCCTGAAGATTCCTTGAGGAAACATCCGTATATAAGGAGCCTGGAGGCAGCACATGCAATCGTGCTCTTCAGGACCAACAGCCCCCCGGAGAGACTTTCGGTTGAAAATATGAAAAAAGCCGGCATCCTCAGGGCTGAAGATGCCGACCGGCTTTCCAGATGTTCCATTGCCCCATATCCGTAGGCGCTATCGCTTGCAGAACTTGATGCAGCACCAGTTGTCCATGCTATCCTCGCTTATGTATTCCAGGCCTGCATTTTCGGCACATGCCGTCAGCATAGGCATGTCCTCCGTGTAGAATCCGCTGATGAACAGAAGGCCGTTGCGGCGCAGGGACCTGGCGTAGGTCGGGATGTCCTGAAGCAGGATGTTGCGGTTTATGTTGGCAAGAATCACGTCATAGGTGTTCATCTGAAGCAGAGAGGCGTCTCCGTAGCAGGTCTCGACGATTTTTCCTACACGGTTCAGCCTGGCGTTGTCCCATGCCGAATTCGCTGCAACTGCATCGATGTCAATTCCATAGACTTTAGATGCCTTCATCTTTGCTGCAAGAATTGCAAGGACGGCTGTTCCGCAGCCCATGTCGAGGACGACTTTGTCTTTCACTGCGTCCTCATTGTTCAGAAGGGCACGGCACATCATGTAGGTCGTCTGATGATGCCCTGTTCCGAATGCCATCTTCGGATCTATGGTAATATTGTATCTGGTGCGTTTGAGATTCTTGTGGAAGGATGCCTTGATTGTACATTTTCCATCCACGATGATGGGTGTGAACTCACTTTCCCAGAGGGCGTTCCAGTTCACCGGAGGAATCAGCTTCGCACTGTGTTCGATGCTGAAATCCATCCCTTCAAGCCCGCTCAGAACAACTTTAAGATCCTGTGGGTTGTAAAGGTCCTTCTGGATGTAGCATTTGAGGAAGGGATCTTCCTCAGTAAATGACTCAAATGGGAGTTCACTGATTTCAGCGGTCACTATTTCCGCTGCTTCGTCACTGTATGGAGAAATCTTCACCGATACCTCGATATATTCCTGACTGTTCATATTGCGTTTGTATTATTCTTCCTGTAATCTGTTTTCGACTGTCTGTGACTGCTCCGCTGCTGCGGCGGACTCTTCGGCAGCTTTTTCTGCGGCCTCTGCTTCCTCCATCTGCTTCTGCTCACTTTCAGATAGAGGTTCAAGTTCCTGAGTGGCAGCATTCTCATATCCTACCTTTACCTTCTCGGCTTCAACAATATTCTGCTGTTTAATGTTTTCGGCAAGTGCTGCTTCAACTCCTTTCTCAAATATTCCGCGGATGGAATTGACAAGGTTGATCTTCGTGTCATCTATCACTGAAGAGAATACAGGTACATTGGTGTTTTTGTACTTTGCCCTTCCGATCCTGAATTTCATATTGTCAAAATCTTCGCCGAGCAGGTTGACTCCTATACGGAAAAGGAAAGGAGATTTCAGAACAGAGACATGATATTTGAAAGACATGTCAAGATTCTGGATTCCGCTCATGGCCAGCGTATATCTGTCAACTTTTAGTATGAATGGAAATACTTCCAGGGTATTGTCCCGTATTAAGCCTTCCACCGTCATGTCATCAATGAAACCGGTCTTCTTGTTCTTGAACATAAGCTTTCTTGCAAGTGTGCGGAACATCTCGTTTTCGCTTATCGTAAGATTTTTTCCGCCGATTCTCATCACTCCGTTTATACTTGGCATGACTATGTTCATGTTTGTGTCAAGGTCCGCAGTCGCGGCAAGTTCGCAATTGAGAAGGCCTCTGAACGATTTGAGTATCGGCATGATTGAATCTACTGCAGGCATGAGGTTGATTACCTTCTCTGCCGTTATGTCGGTGAAACTTATGTCGAAGCCTGTCTTGAGATCCTTCTTGCTGCGAGTTGAGTAGAAGGCATCCATACTGATGTCTCCTGCATTTGTAATTGCCTTGGTATCAGTTATCTGGATGCATCTTTCCTTCATGACCATCCTTGATGTCACCTTGTCGATATCAAGATCTGAGTATCTGATGTTTGAAGCATCGACACTGATGTTTGCCTTGATATTTCCCGGCACTACAATCAGCGCGGTTTCCTTCTCCTGCTCCTGGGCACCTTCGGTTGTCACCATCTTCAGGAATTCTGAGTTGGACACTTCTCCAAGGCTGCCTGAGGCCGGAGCTACATATTTCGAACCGGCAGAATAAGCTCTGAGAAGCTCATTGGCATTCATCCCGTCCGAGGTTATGCCGATATTCAGGTTCAGCATGCTGTTCCGTCTTCCGAGAAGCACTCTCTTAATTCCTGTAAGGGAGCCTTTTGCTGCGAGTTTCGACTCACCGGAGGCAAATCCGAGAGAATCTACAGAAATCCTGTCATTGTTGAAACTGATATAGCATCCCTTCAGAAGGTTTCTCAATGGAAAATACGGAGTCATGAGAATACCGGTCCTTACGTCGAGATTGCCGTCAAGATCCCATTCTCTGAAATACTTGGCAAGAGTCTGGTCCAGTCTCAGGTCCGGGTCTCTTTTTATGAAGTCTTCCTCCTTCATCCAGTAAGGCATCTGCTTTGCAGCCCTTTGTGCCCTTGCATGAGCAAACAGGGAGTCTTTCGGAACATCGGGATATACCATTGCAAGCGAGTCCAAGAATGCTTTTGCCCTCTGTTTCCTTTCGATAGTGTTCATGGCAGCAGTGGCTTTGATTGACGCATCGGTGAGGATTGCACGGTTGCTGGTGTTTTTCAGGAATATTCTTTTGTTCTTGCTGCTCACCCTCATGACAGGGATGTTGTTATGATTCTTTTTTGGCATGAGCAGGAAGCGGTTCTCTGTATTGTCCAGAGCAATACTGGTTGACACGGCATCCTTGACTTGCAATTTCTCTGCACTCAGACTTATGCTCAAAGGGTTTATTGTCGTCGTGTCAATGATTTCCGATTTCTTCGCGGAAGCGTTCTTGGCGGATATCTTCAACCCAAGTGCATCTGCTTCAAAAGCATTTTTGTAGCGGATGTAGGTGCTGTCGATGGCTCCGTTGAATGCGAGCAGCCTGATTTTCTTTGTGGGCTCTCTTCGTCCTGTTCTTTCCTCAGGACCGAGATTGACATCCATGTCATTGATTACCACATATATGGAATCTTTTTCCGACACAATCTCCACCCCTTTGCAGCAGGCGCTTCCTTCAAGTGACGCCTGTGCAAAATTATAAAGATTGAGTTGTGAGAGTCTTGCATTTCCTTTTATTTCGGCATTCAGGAATCCTTTGGCTTCAATCCCGGTCGAGTCCGGGATGAATATGGAAGCTAAGGTGTCTATGTCCGCCTTGATGTTTCCGTCGATTCCAAGCCCCGGGTCATCAGACAAGGCGTCCATGATGTCCGCTTTTGCAGACAGCCTGAACCCGTCGGTCCTGATCATGGCTTTTCCGACAGATGCATTCACCTTTCTGTGACTGTCCGTAGCGGCATTTGCTTCAAGAGCAACCTTGAGGCCCCGGGAGAAATCGCTGTAGTTGATGTCTGACTCAGGAATGCTGAGTTTCAAGTCAATATCCGGCAGTCTTCCGCTTTCATATACATATCCTCCTTCGACCAGTGCTTCGGCACTCAGACGTGCATTTGTGCTGACTTTTGCAACTTCCGGAACAAATGGTCTGACAAGCTGTTTCAGAAGCGAGTCAAGATCGCATTCCTGTACCGCAATCCTTGAATTTGTCCACAGGCTGTCCTTGTGGAGCCTTATCTGCGCATCACCGGAAAATGCTAGTGAGGAAACATTGAGATTGAAATGGCTGATGGAAATTGCCGGAACACTGTCTTTTGGTATGGACACCCCTGCATGCAGCCCGACAGGAATCATGATCCTGCCGTATGTCCGAGTTGCGGCGAGCGTCTTTGCCTTCGCGGAGATGTCCATGTGGGAATGATGGTTCTCAACTCTGACTCTGTCCATTCCAAGGGCAATTGTATCCCTTCCCATCCTGCCGGCAACGAACATGCTGTCCAGTTGCAGCCCGACCTTGCATCGGGAAATTCTCTCCGAGTCAATCAACCCGTCAAAGTTCAGCTGCTTGATGTCGATCATGGCAAACAAAGTGTCCTTGCAATCGGTATAGACTATGTACGGGCGGTCCAGAAAATCCAGTTTCCCAATCATGAGATGTGGGAGAGAGCTGCTTTCATCTTCGGTGCCGGAATCAGAGAACCGGAATATGTCAAGATTTGTTCTTCCGTCGGCATACTGGTGGATGAAAATACGTGGCCTGACCATCTCGATTTCCTTAACCTTGATCGTTCCTGCTGCAAGACGGAAAATGTTGACGTAAGCAGAGAAATTGCTGAAGCTTGCCAGGGTGTCGGCATCCGCACCACATCCTTTCCATAGCAGATGTCCTTGCACTCCGGCTCTTTCTGAATCATCGTAACGGTTTGAAGGATAGATGATTGAGAAATCCTTCATCGAAATGCCAATGTTCGGGAATCTCTTCAGGATGGAAGCTTCAACCCTTCCGAATGAAATATCGCCTTCTACAAATTCATCGGCATATTTGTTTATAAGATAGGTCGGAAGAGATGTCTTCAGGATTATCTGCAGGACAATCACCAATGATGCCATGATGCCAAGAGCCCAAAGTGAGACCTTTCCTGCCATTCTGAAATATTTGGTTCCTTTCATAAATTTTGGTTTTCAAATCTCACAAAGATATATAAAATATGCCAATCACACAAAACGGGATGGCATGATATTATGGATGTAAAAATATATAACATAATTGTTGTATTTGACATCCAGATGTTATAATTTTGCAGAGATGTGACTAAAAATGAACCAATATGGATTCTCCTTTCATTTATGACAGATTTGTCAGCGGAAAAAATTTTGTCGGACGTAAAAACGATGTCAATTCTCTCGCAAATCTTCTGGAAGCCGGCGAGCATGTGGCCATGTATGAACCGCCAAAGTCGGGAAAGATGTCCCTTATCCAGCAGACTCTCTTCAACATGCGCGTCAAGGGACACCAGTTCATGGTGGGACAGCTCGACCTGTTCAACGTCAGGACCCTGGATGCTTTCCTTCTGAAATTCGCATCGTCGGTCATCCGTCCGATATGTTCCACCCCCGGGGAGTATTCGGCAATAGTGTCCAGGTTCCTTGAGGGTACGCATTTTGTCTTCGACTCATCCCGCTTTGCATCGGATTCGGAAGAGATCATCTCTCTCAACTGGGAGGCTGACCATGAGGATCTTGCAAGAATGATACGTCTTCCCCAGCGCCTTGCTGCCGAGAGGGGAGTGCCGTTCTACATGGTAATATCCGAGTTCCAGAATATCATGAAGATTGATGGATGGGAAGATATTTTCAAGGAAATGGAAAAAGTTCTCTCAGAGTCGGTCCAGAGTCCTTCGGTGTCTTTTATCATGTCCGGCTCCATGGTGAATGCCATGAAATTCATTTTTGAGGAGAAGAAATTCTTCTACCGCATGCATGAGCATCTGCCTCTGAGCCGTGTTGATGACAGGGAGATCATCGATCATATTGTCAGGGGCTTCATGCTGGGAGGCAAGGTGGTTGACCGTGAACTGATTTTGGGAGCGTGTACGTTGTTCAAGGGAAATCTGTGGTACCTGAATCATTTCTCTGCTGTATGTGACTCATTGTCAAAGGGATATATGAATGAGCCAATTCTTATGGAAGCTCTTTCTACAATTATTTCCATACATGAGCCTCGTTTCAAGGCTATGGTCGATGACCTGACTGATTTCCAGATGAGCCTGGTCAGGGCAACAATCGACGGGGTGGTGAAATTCAGCGCCAGCGACGTAATCGAGAGATACAAATTGAATTCTTCTGCCAATGTCCGCCGTCTCAAGGATGCGCTCAGGAAGAAGGAAATCATTTCGTTCGACGAGAAGGACGAACCTTATTTCCTCGATCCTCTCTTCCAGTACTGGCTCGAAAAGTATTATTATTGTCTTAAATGAAATTATCATGAAGAAGCAGAAGATAGCTGTGCTGACCGGAGCCGGTGTAAGTGCGGAAAGCGGCATCAGCACGTTCAGGGATGCCAATGGCCTGTGGGACAATTACAATGTCGAGGACGTCGCTACTCTTGAAGGATGGAACAGGAATCCTGCCCTTGTCCTGGATTTCTACAACCAGCGCCGCCGCCAGCTCGCAACTGTGAAACCGAATGCCGCACACCTTGCAATCGCCTCTCTGGAGGATAATTACGACGTGACGGTAATTACCCAAAACATTGACAATCTTCATGAAAGGGCTGGCAGTACCCGCATTATCCACCTTCACGGTGAGCTTACCAAGGTGCGTCCGGAGAACCGTTACAACGAAAGAAACGGTTTCTCGGAAGACATGGTCTTTGATATCGGTTATGGGGATATAAACCTCGGGGATACTTCTGTCGATGGAATACAGCTCCGTCCGCACATCGTGTGGTTCGGTGAGGCTGTGCCGAAAATCGAGCAGGCAATTGATGTTGTCGAGGCTGCTGACATCCTCCTGATTGTAGGGACTTCTCTCCAGGTCTATCCTGCTGCCGGTCTCTATGCATACGCAAAGGCTTCCACACCTATATATATAATAGACCCGAAGGATGTTCCGGTCCGTGACGGCCGCATTACCCATATCAAGAGCGTTGCAACCGTCGGAATGGAAAAATTCATCGAGATTATTTCGAAGAAAGACGAATAAAATTTTGAATATTGAATTTTATGTCTATCTTTGCAGCCGCTAATAAAAGGAGGTGATTTAGATATGATTATAGTTCCAGTAAAAGACGGCGAGAGCATCGAGAAAGCTCTTAAGAAATTCAAGAGGAAATTCGAGAAAACAGGTGCTATCCGTGAGCTCCGTGCAAGGAAGACTTTCGTAAAACCGTCTGTAAAGAGAAGAACTGAGATCCAGAAAGCGATCTACGTTCAGAAAATGCAGCTTCAGGACGAGCAGTAGTTCAGAAGATATTGTATGGATTGTCGAGCAGGAAAAGAGTTGTACGAAAGGGACAACCGCTTGCAGTCTAAAACTTTATAATTAAGTTTTTTATTCTATGTACGCAATTGTTGATATTGCAGGCCAGCAGTTCAAAGTAGAGGCCGGAATGGAAATCTTCGTAAACCGCCTTGCGGCTCAGAAGGGTGCAGCTGTCGAGTTCGACAAAGTGCTCCTTATCGACGAAGAGGGAACAGTAAAGGTAGGTGCACCTTATGTTGATGGTGCAAAAGTTACCGCAACAGTACTCGACGACACCTGCAAAGGTGACAAAGTTCTTGTTTTCAAGAAAAGACGTCGTAAAGGTTACCAGAAACTGAATGGTCACCGTCAGTATCTTACTAAACTTCAGATCAATACGATCGCTTAATCATTGAGGAGGAATAATTATGGCACATAAAAAAGGCGTCGGTAGTTCCAAGAACGGTCGTGAGTCACATAGCAAACGACTCGGTATCAAGAAATTCGGTGATCAGGCAGTAAAGGCGGGCAACATTCTTGTACGTCAGAGAGGAACTGTTCACAACCCTGGTCTGAATGTCGGAATGGGTAAAGACCACACTCTTTACGCACTGATTGACGGAAGGGTTAGCTTCCGCAAGAAAGCTGACAACAAATCTTATGTCTCGGTTCTTCCATTTGAGAACTAAGACTCGGGTTTGCAACTAAGATAGAGGACTGATTACCCCGAGCAGGGTTTCAGTCCTCTTTTTTTAAGGAAAACAATTAATTACTATCATATCATGCTGACACTCAAGTTGCTCCGCGAAAATCCGGAGTTTGTCATCAAGAAACTGGCTGTCAAGAATTTTGATGCAGCCGCAATCGTTGAAAAAATCAATGCTCTTGACCAGAGCAGACGCTCACTTCAGGCGGAGCTTGACTCATGCCTTGCTGAGCAGAAAAAGAAAGCCGCTCTCATCGGCGGTCTGATGAAAGAAGGCAGGAAGGAAGAAGCTGAGGCTATAAAGGCTGAGGTCGCTTCCCTCAAGGCAAAGTCTTCTGAACTCGACAGAAAATCCCAGGAGAACAACTCGGAGCTCGAATCTCTTCTTGTACTTCTTCCAAATATACCTTGTGACCAGGTTCCTGAAGGAAAGGGCGCGGAGGACAACGTAGTGGTGAAAATGGGTAACGAGATTCCTGAGCTCGGACCGGATGCGCTTCCTCACTGGGAGCTCGCAAAGAAGTTCGACATCATCGATTTTGACCTTGGAGTAAAGCTCACAGGTGCAGGTTTCCCGGTCTATAAAGGAAAGGGTGCCCGTCTCCAAAGAGCCCTCATCAACTACTTCCTTGACATCAATACAAAGGCAGGCTATCTTGAGGTTGAACCTCCTGTCATGGTGAATGAGGCTTCAGGTTTCGGTACAGGCCAGCTCCCTGACAAGGAGGGGCAGATGTACCATGCCAATCTTGATAATTTCTATCTTGTACCTACTGCAGAGGTTCCTGTGACCAACATATACAGGGATGTCATACTCGGAAACAATGATTTCCCAGTGAAGATGACCGCCTATACCCCTTGCTTCCGTCGTGAGGCCGGATCTTATGGAAAGGATGTCCGCGGACTTAACCGTCTGCACCAGTTCGACAAGGTTGAGATTGTTCGCATCGAAAAGCCTGAGGATTCCTATGCCGCCCTGGATGATATGATCGCCCATGTCGAGGCTATTGTCAAGTCCCTCGGACTTCCGTACAGGATTCTCCGTCTTTGTGGAGGTGACATGAGTTTCACTTCTGCAATTACCTATGACTTCGAGGTATATTCGGCAGCCCAGGGAAGGTGGCTTGAGATTTCTTCTGTTTCCAATTTCGAGTCATACCAGGCCAATCGCTTGAAACTCAGATATAAGGATGCTGATGGAAAGACACAGCTTGCCCACACTCTCAACGGCAGTTCACTTGCTCTTCCGCGCGTGGTTGCCGCCCTGCTTGAGAATAACCAGAAAGATGGCAGGATCTGGATTCCTGAAGCCCTCCGTCCTTATACCGGATTTGATTATATCGATTAGTGAAAATAATAGGAATCGACCCCGGAACGAATATTCTGGGATACGGAATAATTGAAGTAGAATCTAAACACCCTCATTACGTCGATATGGGGGTGTTTGATTTGCGTAAAATACACGACCCTTTCGAGAAGCTTGCCAACATCTTTTCCGGAGTGGATGAACTTCTCGCTGAACATCAGCCCGATTATCTTGCAGTGGAGTCTCCCTTCTACGGAAAGAACGCCCAGGTCATCCTCAAGCTCGGTCGCGCCCAGGGTGCAGCCCTCACTGCAGCGGTCATGCGTGGAATCCCTGTAGCCGAATATGCTCCCCGAAAGGCAAAAATTGCTATCTGTGGCAATGGAGCGGCTTCAAAGGAGCAGGTGAGCATGATGATTCAGAAAACCCTCAAGGTGGAACTTGACCCGAAATATCTCGATGCAACCGATGCTCTGGCAATAGCGCTTTGCCATTATTACCAGCTCACAAACCCTCTGGCAGCAGCCTCCGGAAGCAGCAGCTGGAAGAGTTTTCTTGAGCAGAATCCGGACAGAATAAAAAAGTAAGAAAAAAAGTCCTTTCAGGATTAAACCTCAAAGGTACGTTGTTGTCTAATGCATTCGGATTTACAAAAAATTGATAAAGATGTATTCTCTTAAACGATGTATTCTGACATGCAGCCTCATGCTTATCTGCCTTCTTGCAGGTGCCCAGGGCTCATTTTCAGTGAAACTTAAACTTGTTGAAGCAAAATCAGGCGAGCCTGTCGGCTTTGCAACCGCATCCCTCACACGCAGTGGGGAGAAAAGCCCTGTCAAGTATGTACTTACTGACGACAAGGGAGAGGCAACCCTTACCAAAGTCGGGAAAGGCACATATCTCCTGCGTGCGGAACTGATGGGTTATAAGACTCATGAACAGACAATTACGGTTGAGAAGACGATTGACCTCGGACAGATTAAGATGGAAGATGACGTAAAAGTTCTGGATGCCGCAAGCGTTTCAGCCGTTGGTAACCCTATTATCGTTAAGAAGGATACCATTGAATACAATGCATCTTCGTTCAAGACCACCGACAATGATGCGCTGGAGCAGCTTCTGAAAAAGCTTCCCGGCATCGAAGTTGGATCTGACGGAAAAATCACTGCAAACGGTGAGGAAATCAAGAAAATCACCATCGACGGCAAGACATTCTTCCTGGATGACCCTTCGCTCGCTTCCAAGAATATTCCTGCAAAGCTTGTTGAGAAGGTCAAAGTCGTAGAGAAAAAGTCTGACCAGGCGATGTTCACCGGTATTGATGACGGCGAAGAGGAGACTGTAATCGACCTCTCACTCAAGCCGGGAATGATGAAAGGCTGGTTCGGAAATGTTTCTGCCGGCGGCGGACACGACCTTCAGCAGACCTGGGCTGACGGAGACTGGCGTTATCAGGGTGCGGCAATGGTAGGCCGTTTCACCGACAAGAGCCAGATCAGCATCATCCTCAATGGCAACAATACCAACAACCGTGGCTTCAATGACATGGCAGGCAGCATGATGGGCAATATGCGAGGCGGCGGTGGCGGCATGGGCCGTGGTGGCGGATTTTTCGGCAACAACAGTGGTATCACCACATCGTGGATGGGCGGAGCCAATGGTGCCTTCACCCTGCTGGACGGTGACATGGACCTTGCCGGCAACTACCTCTACAACGGAACCATCATGTCGGTCCTCGAGCAGAGCAACAAGATAACATACCTTGACGGCGGCGACCAGCTCATATATAACAACGGCGGTCCGGAATATTTCGGAAACAACCCTGGCTACGGCTACAGCCGCACCCTCACACAGGGACATAGGCTCGGAGTCAGACTCGAACATAAATTCAGCGAAAACACCTCCATCCTCTTCGAACCTCAGGTCAATTTCGGAGGTGGAAACTACGATGAATATGCAGATTTCACAACCAGCCGATATTCGGCTGGAACAGGCCTGACATCGAGGACGAATGAAGGATTCAACTCCACCATGGGATACAACAACAACTGGACGACAAGCGGCTACCTGCTCCTGCGACAGAAACTGGGAATCCCCGGAAGGACCATTTCGGCAAATGTAAGGTACAGTTTCTCCGGAAACAAGCTCCGCGATGCTCTGAATCAGTCACTTACAAAAAACTACATGGACGACGGGATTTCACCTGCAAGTCGGGATATAGTGAACCAGAGGATTAACAGCAGGGCCAACAGCCAGAGCATCAACGCCCGCCTGTCCTACACCGAGCCCCTCGGAAATGGGTTCTATCTGGAGGCAACCTACAATTACAGATGGAACAGAAGCAGCAGTGTAAAGGATACTTATGATTCCGGTTATATCGATCCGGATGATTTCACCATAGCAAACCACCCATATAATCCTGATGGCGAGGTTCGCAATGCAACCTATTCGAGCGACATTTTGAATGTCAGCCAGAACCATAATGCCGGAGTGAACCTTCAATATCAGAAAGGAAAGCTCAGACTTCAGGTCGGAGCTTCGGTCCAGCCGACCACAACCCATAACAAGACTGTATCCGGAACGGCGGTTGATACCACATATACGGTGTGGAACTGGTCTCCTCAGGCCATGTTCAGCTATGAGTTCAACGACAATGCCGATATGCGTTTCTTCTATCGCGGACGCTCTTCACAGCCTTCAACATCACAGTTGATGCCTGTTCCGGACAATTCGAATCCTCTCAGCGTTCAGTTCGGTAACCCTTACCTGAAGCCATACTTCAATCACAGCCTACGTGGACATTTCGGCTACACCAACAAGGAGACCTTCTTCTCAATCAGGGGAATGTTCAATGCCGGCATGGTTCAGAACCCGATAACCAGTGCAATCTGGTACGGAAACAATGGGGCGCAGTATTCGATGCCGATGAACGGACCTCTCACCGGAAATGCAAGCCTGAATTTCTTCCTGAACAGCCCGATTGCAAAATCGAATTTCTCGATTATGAATATGTTCAGTGCAAGTTTCTCGCAGTCAGCATCTTATGTCGGAAACGGAAGTTTCAGGACTGATGATTATTACGACCCTGCAACTGCAATATTCAAGTATGAGCAGTTCAACGATGATTTCTTCGAACATTCAAAACCAGGTTCAGCCCAACTTGATTTCAGCGACTGTTTTGCAAGAAACGACATCCAGAACGTCTCGTTCACTGAGCGCCTGAGCTTCAGATTCAATGCAGACATAGTCGAGCTCAGCCTTGCTGCCCGCACTATCTGCAACAAGAGCTGGTACACTGTACAGGAATCCCAGAAGGCAAGATGGAACAACCAGGCTTCCTTCTCGATGAACTGGAACATTCCAGGTGGAATCACTCTTGCTTCGGACATCAATTACAACTGGTACAACGGATATTCGACTCCTCAGAAAGACGAGTATGTCTGGAACGCCGAACTTTCAAAACTGCTGTTCAAGAATACCTTCACCCTTTCAATCAAGGCCTATGATATCCTGAACCAGTCGAAGAACCTTTCCATCACTGATGCATCCAACTACCATCAGGAGGTCCGCAACAACACCCTGGGCAGATACATAATGCTCTCACTCACATACCGTTTCGGAAATTTCGGCGGAAATAGAATGGGCGGAAGAGGCCCAATGGGTGGCGGAAGACCTCCTATGGGACCTCATCCGGGCAGGTAGCCTTCGATGTCTTCGGAATTATCTGCGGATGAGAAGCCGTACGGCAAGAGCCATCAGCAGCAGAATGAAAACGAAGGTACAGACCCTTCCTGTTATATCCCCGTGCGCGACGAAAAATGTTATATCGTCCCTCACGGGGATTTTCCCTTCAAGGGTACAGGCTTCCCACCATGGGGTAGAAGCCACTATTTTTCCACTTGGACTGATGATGGCGCTGATTCCGGTATTTGCACATCTGGCAATGGCACGGCGTGTTTCGATTGCCCTGAGACAGGCATAGTGCAGATGCTGTCTGTAGCCCGGCGTATCTCCCCACCATGCGTCATTGGTGATGATGGTCATGAGCCTTGCTCCCTTTCTGACATAGCCTGTGTAATATTCCGGATAGACTGATTCATAGCAGATTGCACAGCCGACAGGAAGGCTTCCGGCCTTGCTTTCCACGTGCAGGAGGCTTATGTCTCCCTGCCCGATGCACCGCCCCATTACTCCGCCGAGCATATCGTCTATCGGACAGAATAGGGCTGGATATGGAGTCTTTTCTACAGCCACCACAAGTTTGTTCTTGTGGAAAATCTCAGTCCTGAGGCTGCCGTCGGTCATCAGGGCCGAGTTGTGCGATTCCACCCATAGACCTTCCCCTACACGCCTTGCTGTTTTGGATGGCGGCAGGGCAGACTTGATGTATTCGTAGCTTGATGCTCCGAAAAGCATGTTCACGTCGGGGTAGTTTTCAAGAAATCCGGTAATATTCCTCCAGGTCCGGCTCCTGCCAAAGTCTCCTGCAATCACGTCCGAAGTGAAGGTTTCCGGAGCAAGGATGAGCAGGGCGCCGTCATCGGCCTTCCTGTCTTCAAGTCCCTTTTGGACCATGGAAAGCAGGAGGTTATTCTGCTCCTGCTGGCTCATTGCCTCGAATTTGTGATAAGGATCGATATTGGGCTGTATCATCATGACATTCAGGCCGTTGTCGCTGTCCATGCTGTCATCATATTGCCTTCCGATTACTGGCGACACTGCAAGAGGCAGGATGAAAGCCACTGCAAGAGAGGAAAGGGATGCAGCCTTTGCCTTCCGATTGAAACAGTTCCATCTGCCGTCGGACAGCACACACATGAGCCCGAAGACAGCGAGGTTGCAGGTCCATATCCAGAGCGACCCCCCGAGCAGACCGGTGAACTCATACCACTGCACTGCCCATGTGCTGCGTGCAAAGGCATTGCCGAGCACCAGCCATGGCCATGAAATCTCCGCATCGAAGTAGAATCTCTCCCAGGCAATCCATGCGGCTGCCAGGAAAATGTATGGAAGGGCCCCGCTGAAACGCTTCTTGCCAAGCCGGAACAGACCGAAAATCAGGGACATCTGCAAGGCGTTGGCAAATATGGCGAACAGGCCTCCGCCTACGGTTGCGTTGCACACCCAGAAGGTGGTGAAGGCATTCCACAGGACAAAGGCGCTGTAGTGGAATCTCCACACATGCCTAAGACCGATTTCCGAGGCTATTCTGTCCATGCAAAGAAGCGGAACAATGCCGACCAGGGCAAGAATCCCGGTATGCGGAACTATGAATGGAACGGACATCAGAACTGCGAACAGCAGTGCTAAAATCCAGAGTATGATGTGTTCTTTTTTCATTTTATCGGAAAAATGCATTCAAGTGATGAAACTTTTGGCAAGAGCCACCAAAATCCACGCAAATATATAGAAAATTATTAGTACTTTTGTAAGATTAAAAAACGATAACTTATGTTTCTCAACATACTCAAAGGATTCATAGTGGGCATTTGTGCGTCAGCTCCCGTGGGGCCGATTGCCATTCTTGTCGTACAGAAATCTCTGAGCAAGGGACATAAAGCCGGATTTGTTGCTGGTATGGGGGCCTGTGTCGTTGATACGATATTCTCAATCATCGCAATATTCGCACTCGCTTTCGTGCAGCAGTTTTTCGATGATTATGAGCTTCTTATCTCAATTGTCGGAGGCCTTATTGTTTGTATCCTGGGCTTTTCCATGTCTCTCTCCGATCCGTTCAGGAAGATGAGGGCTGACGGGAAGTACAAAATTTCCGCAACGGATTTTGTACAGGCCATTGTCATGGGCCTGAGCAATCCGGGAGCGATTTTCGTGATTTTCGCCCTCTTTGCCTTCTTCGGCCTGGGAGATTCTCCCAATGACTGGAGGGTGGCTCCGACTGTGCTTGCCGTGAGTGCCGGGTCGGCCGTTTACTGGTTCTTCCTCTCATGGTCCCTGAGCAAGTTCCGCAACAAATTCAAGATGAATACCATACTGTGGATCAGCAGGGTCACCGGTGCCATCGTGGTTGTCATCGGGCTTGCCCTCCTGGGTCAGGGACTGTTCCGGATCATTTTCCATGGTGAACCTTTGATTTGATGATTTATAGTCCCGGATTGGGAATATGTATTTATATGGCAAAAAAAGAAGATACAAAGAAGAAAGATTTTCGTGGCAAGTGGATTGTGGTAAATCTTGCCGGGGCGTTCGGAGTTGCTGCAGTGCTTCTTGCGGCGGCCATCGTGGGTCTCAATCTTGTTACAAAGCACAATAAGGAACTCGTGGTTCCTGATTTTTCCAATATGACCGTTGCCGAGGCATCTTCCTTTGCTTCTGCTTCCCACATGAGGGTTGATGTAACTGACTCCGTGTTTGTGAAGAGGATGAAGAAGGGAACTGTCTATCGTCAGAATCCCCAGCCCGGTTCAAAGGTCAAGGAAGGACGCCGTGTCTCCCTTACGATCAATGCCGTCAACGCAAAGAAGGTGACGATGCCCAACCTTATCGGCTACTCGATGCGTCAGGCAAAGGCCGAGCTGCTTTCACGTGGACTTGTGCTCGGAAAGTTGATATATGTGGAAGATATAGCCACCAACAACGTACTAAGCCAGATGATGAACGGGAAAATGATTGAACCCGGAACACAGATTGAAAGCGAGTCTGTAATAGACCTTGAGCTCGGACTCAATTCGTCGGATTGCATGACATACATTCCTGATCTGACCGGCATGAAGTTTCTTACGGCAATCGATGCAATCCACGACAATTCCCTGAATGTTCACAGGATGGTTTTCGACAAGAGCGTGAGGGATTATGATGACAGCCTCAATGCCGTTGTCTATAAGCAAGAACCTGATTTTCAGCAAATGGTGCCGGCAGAGGATGGAAGCAAGGCTGAAATTGCAGTACCTGCTGAACCGGTTGCAATCGGAGACAGCATATCCATCTACCTTACAGTAAACCCTTCACGAATCCCCGTCAGACAATGAATGCAGGATATTATGAATATGACGAAGATCCGATAGAGGATTTTGATTCCTCCATTGCTGGAGACGAAATCGCGTATGAGGATGAGCAGCAGGAGATGTTCGAGCACTACCGCTTTGACATCGCCTCCGGTCAGGTGCCTGTCAGGGTGGACAAATACCTGGCCTCGCACATGGAATATACTTCCCGCCATCGTATCCAGCTGGCAATCAAGGCTGATTACATAAGAGTCAACGACAAGGTCGTCAAAGCGAACTACATTGTCCGTCCGGGCGATGTGGTGACTTTTGTGATGCCGTACCAGAGGAGGGGACTGGAGATCCTTCCGGAGGATATCCCTCTGGACATTGTCTATGAGGATGAGGATGTGCTTGTGCTCAACAAAGAGGCCGGAATGGTTGTTCACCCGGGTCACGGACATTTCTCCGGGACTCTTGTCAATGCTCTTGCCTTTCATCTGGGAATATCGCAAGGTCCTGAGGCTCAGGATGAAAGAATGGGAGTGCTGGTTCATCGCATCGATAAGGACACTTCAGGCCTTCTGGTCGTGGCGAAGAACGATGAAGCCCAGCTCAACCTTGCAAAACAGTTTTTCGTCCACTCGATAGAGCGCCGTTACGTCGCGATTGTATGGGGTAATCTGAAAGATGACCAGGGGACGATAACCGGTAATATCGGCCGTGACCCAAATGACAGGATGCGCTTCAAGGTTTTCCCTGACGGAGACCATGGGAAGCATGCTGTTACCCATTATCGGGTTCTGGAGAGGTTCGGGTATGTGACCGTTGTGGAATGTCGTCTGGAGACCGGACGCACCCATCAGATCCGCGTGCATTTCAACTGGATAGGCCATCCGCTTTTCAATGATGCCCGCTATGATGGCGCAGAGATACGCAAGGGTACCATATATGCCAAATACCGGAAGTTCATTGAGAATTGTTTTGCAATCCTGCCCCGTCAGGCCCTTCATGCCAAAACCCTGGGCTTTGTCCATCCAAGGACCGGGCAGATGGTGAGATTTGATTCTCCGCTTCCCGATGACATGCAGGCCTTGATGGAAAAATGGAGAAAATATTCCGGGAACATGGGACAGTTCCTTACCGAAGAAGAATAGCTTAACATCATTAAAACATAAAAACTATGACATTTAGAAATCAAATTCTATCAGCAGCCTTAATTCCTGTTCTCGCAACAGGATGTTGCTGCAATGCTGTCAAACCTGCAATCGCAGAGGATGCGGCGGTGGAGAAGAAGGTTGAACAGGTACTCAAAAGCATGACTGTTGAGGAAAAGGCAGGACAGCTTGTCCAGATTACATCTGATGTAATTTCTACCAATGGAAAACTTGATACAGCCAAGGTCAGGGCTGTTGTAAGGGACTGGAAGGTAGGTTCGTTCCTCAACGTATTCGGGGGAGTCAGCGCTTCACGTGCGGAAACCGCTGAAATCGTGCGCCAGATTCAGGAAATCTCAATGCAGGAACTCGGCATTCCTACAATCTTCGGTCTTGACATGATCCATGGCGCGACATACCTTTCTGACGGAACATTCTTCCCTCAGGAAATCAACCTTGCAGCAACATTCGAAAGAGAATATGCTGCTCAGCTCGGTCAGGTAATGGCGTACGAGACAAGGGCAGCCATGGTTCCGTGGATATTCTCGCCTGTCATGGACCTCGGACGCGATCCAAGGTGGCCACGTCACTGGGAGAGCTGGGGTGAAGATCCTTATCTTCAGAGTGAAATGTCCGTGGCAGAGACAATTGCAGCCCAGGGTGAGGATCCTAACAATATTGACCTTGACCATGTTGCAGTCAGCATCAAACATTATCTGGCCTATGGCGCGCCTGTGACCGGCCAGGACAGGACTCCTGCTGTTGTCGATCCGGCTGTCCTTCGCGAGAAATATTTCCGTCCTTTCAAACAGTGTTTCCAGGCAGGTGCCCTCACACTGATGGCAAACTCTGCATCCATAAACGGAGTTCCCGTTCACTCAAGCTATGAATACCTTACGGAGTGGTGCAAGAACCAGCTTGGCTGGGATGGTATGGTCGTTACTGACTGGGCTGACATCGACAACCTCTACACCCGCGAACACATTGCTGCAGACAGGATGGAGGCAGTTGAAATCGGTATCAATGCCGGTGTGGACATGATCATGGACCCTTATGAGCCAGATGTATGCGGCGACATCGTTGCCCTCGTGAAGGCAGGCCGCATTTCACAGGCAAGACTTGATGATGCCGCTCGCAGGGTAATCCGCCTGAAAGTCCGTCTCGGCCTCTTCGAAAATCCTACATGGAGCGTTGACGGTTATGAAAAGTTCGCATGTGAGGAGTTCAGGCAGATGGCATATAACTCGACTGTCGAGTCCATGGTTTTGCTCAAGAACGAAAAGAGCCTGCTTCCTCTCAAGAAGGGTAGCCGTATCCTCGTGACAGGTCCGAATGCCAATTCCATGAGGACTCTCAACGGTGGATGGTCATATTCATGGCAGGGAGACAGGGCTGAGGAATTCACCCAGGACTACAATACTATCCTTGAGGCCATGCGCAATGAGTTCGGTGCAAACAATGTAACCTATGTGCCTGGAGTTGAATATGTTCCTGGCTGGAACTGGCAGGCGGATAAGGTAGTGAGCCTTGACGCCGTTTACAGAGCAGCCCTCTCCAGCGATGTAGTTGTGGCATGCATCGGTGAGAATACCTATTGCGAGACTCCTGGCAACATCAATGACCTCAATCTTTCTGCAAACCAGAAGGAACTTGTAAGAGTTGCTGCAAAGGCAGGCAAGCCTGTTGTCCTGATTCTCAATGAGGGACGTCCTAGAATCATCAATGAAATCGAGCCTCTTGCAAGTGCAGTCGTTGACATCATGCTTCCAAGTAACCGTGGCGGTGATGCTCTTGCAGCCCTTCTTTCAGGACGCGAGAACTTCAGCGGAAAGCTTCCGTTCACATACAGCAAATATGTGAATGCTCTCCATACTTACGACTACAAGGTCAGCGAGAATGTCCAGACAATGAGCGGTGCATACAATTATGATGCTGTCATGGACGTACAATGGCCTTTCGGAACAGGTCTCAGCTACACAAGCTTCGAGTATTCTGACTTCAAGCTTCTCGGTGGCGACAAGTTCGGCAGCAGTGACGTCCTCACCTTCGAGGTCACTGTACGCAATACGGGAAAACGCGCCGGCAAGGAGTCTGTTCTTCTCTTCTCGAGCGACCTTGTTGCAAGCATCGTCCCTGACGTCAAACGTCTTCGCCAGTTCACCAAGATTGAGCTTGCAGCAGGTGAGAGCAAGACTGTTCAGATGAGCTTCCCTGCCCATGAGCTTGCATTTGTCGGACGTGACGGAAAATGGCGTCTTGAGGAAGGAGAGTTCCGTTTTGCATGCGGCAGCGAGTCATTGCACGCAAACTGCACTGCTACAAAGGTTTGGGATACTCCTAATATTGACTGATATTATTGAGAATCGATGCCGTTGCTGGAAAAAATAGTGATTTCCGATTTCAGGAACATTGTCCTGCAGGAACTCGAGTTCTCGCCCAATGTCAACTGCATCAGCGGTAACAATGGCGAGGGCAAGACCAATCTGCTGGATGCAATCTATTATGTCTCAATGACAAAGAGTGCATTTGCTTCCACTGACAGGTTCAATTTCCGCCATGGCACGGGAGAGTTTACCATCGCCGCAACATGCAGGATGGAAAACGGTCTCCAAAGCAGGTTTTCAGTAAAGGTCAATTCCAACGGAGAAAAGAAACTCCGGTGTGATGACAAACCTTATTCCAAGGTGTCCGATCACATCGGAGTCCTTCCTGTCGTTCTCGTTTCCCCGTCCGACAGCTCGATGGTGAGCGATTCGGCTGAGGAAAGACGCAAGTTCGTCAATTCGGTCCTTTCCCAGATGGACAGGAAATATCTGTCTGACCTTCAGCAGTATAACCGTCTTCTGATGCAGAGGAACCGCATGCTCAAGGACAGTTTTCCTGACCGGTCCCTGCTTGAGGTTGTGGATATGAGGATGGCTGCTCTTGCAGAGCCGGTTTACAAGGCAAGGCAGGAATTTGTAAGGCAGCTGAATCCTCTCGTCGCCGAGTACTACGGACAGCTTTCCGGAGCAGGCGAGCAGGTCAGCATTCACTACGAGTCGGACCTTGACAAGGCTCCGCTGGATGAGCTGCTTGCTTCCACCTATGACAGGGACATGGCCCTGAGATACACCTCGAGCGGTGTCCAGAGGGATGATTTCATCTTCCAGATGGACGGGTGGCAGATAAGAAGGTGCGGCTCGCAGGGACAGCAGAAGTCCTTCCTTGTTTCACTCAAGTTTGCCCAGTATGAAATCATGAAGCGCAACTGCGGCTTTGCCCCGACCTTGCTTCTTGACGATGTGTTTGACAAACTGGACATGGGACGCATATCCAATCTGCTCAGGATGGTATCTGCGCGGGATTTTGGCCAGATATTCATTACAGACAGCAACAAGGTAAGGCTCAAGAGCATTGTGGACGGCCTTACACAGGACAGGACTTACTATGAAACTTCAGCCGGAACATTCAGGAGGATCGAGGATGGAATACAGGAATAAGGGCAGGATGTCCCGCAAGGAGGCAGTCGGGATGGAAGAGCTGATCAGCCAGTACATCCGTTCGATGAAACTCTCTTCCGGACTCAACAGGCAGAGGGTGTTCGCTGCCTGGAACGAGGTGTCAGGAGCTTCGGCATACACGGTGTCGCAGTTTTTCAGGAACGGGGTGCTTTATTGCAGCCTCAGTTCCTCGATGCTTCGCAACCGTTTGTATTTCATGAAGGACGACCTAGTGAAACTCATCAATGAAAGGCTCTCGCAAGATGAACTTTTCACTCCCGCCCCTGACGGCAGAAACTATGTTAAAGACATTGTGCTTAAATAATTTAAGTTTCGCATGTTGCGAAACTACCATATTTAGAGACCTTTAGGTCGTGGGTAAGTCCCTTCCCCGGGGGAAGGGATTTAGGGATGGGTCCTCGTTAAAAGGGAAATGTGCGTGGGGAAGAAGTTTCGCAAGCGGCACAACCTTCAGGACCAGAATAAAATATAACTTGCGAAACTTGAGTGATTACTATGAGGATAGTGGCAGACAAGAATATCCCTTTCCTTGAAGGCGTTTTCGAACCGTACGCCGACGTGGTATATATCAATGGAAAGGAGATAAACAGAGACGACATCATAGATGCAGATGCGCTTATTATCAGGACAAGAACCAGGTGCAATGCAGACTTGCTTGACGGAACGAAAGTCCGTATGATAGCAACTGCTACAATCGGAACCGACCATATAGATTTCGACTACTGCAACTCGCATGGAATCGAAGTGCATAATGCCCAGGGCTGCAATGCCGGCGGTGTCATGCAATATGTATTTTCTGCAATGTACGGAGTTGCGGCGAGGAAAGCCATGAACATTGAGGGCGCGACCCTCGGCATTGTCGGAGTCGGCAATGTCGGAGGACTGGTTGAGAAGATGGCCCGCTATCTGGGATTCAAAGTCTTGCTTTGTGACCCTCCGCGTGCTGAGAAGGAGGGCCCAGATGCTTTCTGCTCCCTTGATTTCCTGCTTGAGAACTCACAGATAGTCACAATGCATGTCCCTCTTGATGAGACCACCAGGGGAATGGCCTCGGCAGACTTTTTCAGCAAAATGCGTCCGGGTGCGATGTTCATCAACGCCTCCCGTGGCGAAGTCGTTGATGATGAAGCACTTCTGGAGGCCATTGACAAGCTCGGAGCCGTCATCATTGATACATGGAACAATGAACCGGACATAAACAAGGAACTGATGAAGAGGGTGGATATCGCGACACCTCATATCGCAGGATATTCTCTTCAGGGGAAACAGAATGGTACGGCTTCTGCTGTACAGGCAGTTGCAAGGCATTTCGGCATCGAGCCTCTGTATGATTTCAGGCCTGAGGCCGAAAGCATGGACCACGAACCTGTAAAACTTGAGCTTTCAGGTAAAACTCAGGGC
The DNA here is from genome assembly GCA_945827785.1 of uncultured Bacteroidales bacterium. GTDB lineage: Bacteria > Bacteroidota > Bacteroidia > Bacteroidales > UBA932 > Cryptobacteroides. The sequence continues at coordinate 46,121 of CALZOR010000002.1, forward strand.
GAAATTGCCGCTGTTTTCCAATATAATTATCCTATCTTTACGGATGATTTCCGATTCAGGCTTGAACCGGACAGTTTTGAGAAGATGAGGTCTGAATATTCATACAGAAGGGAAATTTACATATAGGACCGTATAAAACCATATATAGACAAATATAAACCAGAAACCACAATAACCATGATTTAAGTTTCGCAAGCGGCACAACCCTCAGGTTCATAATAAGTTATAACTTGCGAAACTTGAGACCATAATAATAAAACTATAACACCATGTTTACAAAGGAAGACATCGCTCAGATTGAGGGCCGCGGTTCCTCAGTCCAGACAGTAAAAGAGCAGATTGAACGTTTCAAACAGGGATTTCCCTGGCTGAAGATTGTTGCTCCTGCAACTCCGCAAAGAGGAATAGAAGTCCTCGATGACGAGGCTGCAGACAAGGCGGTAAAATATTATGAATCTGCAAAAATCGACGGCAAATGCAAGTTTGTCCCAGCTTCAGGTGCGGCTTCACGTATGTTCAAGGACCTTTTCAGCGGGCTTGATGCACTCGAAGCAGGAAAGACCCTTGCTCCTGATTCTCCGGCTGCAAGATTTGTTTCTCAAATCTGTTCATTCGCATTCTACACTCCGGAACTTTTCGGGGAGAAACCATGCGAATGTCCTGAGTACCAGAAATCCGTTCTGGGCAAGACCCTCAGGGCAGAAGGCCTTGGCTATGGTTCAAAACCTAAGGGTGTGTTGAAATTCCATAAATATGCAGACGGTGAAGTTCGTACTGCTTTTGCCGAGCATCTCGTTGAGGCTCAGAACTATATGCGCAACGAAGACGGAAGCGCCAACCTTGTCGTGACGATTTCTCCTGAACACAGGCAGCTTTTCGAAGATGCTTATGCCGCTGTCAAGGATGAGTATGAGGCACGTTACGGCGTGAAATACAATATCAGCTTCACCTATCAGGACAAGGCAACCGACACGATTGCAGTGGATGTGGAAAACCGTCCTTTCAGGACTGAGACCGACTCACTGCTTTTCCGTCCTGCTGGACATGGTGCCCTCATCTACAATCTCAACAATATCGAGGAAGAAGTCGTTTCAATCAAGAATATTGACAATGTCGCAAATGAAAGACTGCTTCCTGAAACTGCAAAATGGAAGAAGGTTCTCCTCGGAAGGGCTCTTGAGCTCCGTGACCAGATCTTCGGCTATCTGAAAGAGCTTGATATTGCAACCAATGCAACTGTAGGAAAGGTTGTCAATGCAGATCTTCCAGGTCTTGTCGGCATGGGAAGCGATGATATCTATCAGAGCGATGCCGTTCAGAATCTGTGCAACGACATCGAGGCATTCCTTGACAGCCAGCTCTGCATCAAGATGCCTGTAGCTGCTGACTGCAAGAAGAGGGTTGAGGCCCTTCGAGCAAAACTCAACCGTCCTATCAGGGTCTGCGGTATGGTCAAGAACCAGGGTGAGCCGGGCGGCGGTCCTTTCGTAATTGCAGAGAAAGACGGCTCGACATCGCTTCAGGTGCTCGAAAGCGTTCAGATCAACATGGAAGACGAGCAGGCTCGCGGTGCACTTGCTTCTGCAACCCACTTCAATCCGGTTGACCTTGTATGCTGTCTGCATGACTACAAGGGAGAAAGCTTCGACCTTCTCAAATATGTTGATCAGGATGCAGGATTCATCAGCTCTAAGAGCTATCAGGGCAGGGAATTGAAGGCGCTTGAGCTTCCTGGACTCTGGAACGGTGCGATGAGCAACTGGAACACCTTGTTCGTGGAAGTTCCGCTTGCTACATTCAATCCTGTGAAAGTTGTGCTTGACCTTCTCCGTCCTGCACACCAGAACTGAGACATCTGCGGCCGACAATGAGCAGAGGACCTGCCTTGTCGGCTTTCAGACAGAAAATATGGAAATCATCGGCCCGCACTGATACGTATGCTTCGGCATCGTTCCTGCGGGTCGATTTTTTTAGCTTCTTTCTTTCTGCCTGGAGGATTTTCCTGTAGGTTTCAGTGTCGGCAGGCAGGTTGCGGGCCGTGATGTCCGCTTTCGGGAAGTCCACTGCCGCTTGCCTCAGGGCTCCTTTGTCCAAGGCCTCGCAGCGGAGTATTTCAAAGATTTTTCCCAGCCCTGAATATTCGGCACACTGCTGATGAGTGCCTATGTAATAGTGAGTTGAGACACCTGTCTTGAACATCCCTCCTCGTGCTGAAACAAGGCTGAATGCTCCGGCCTTCATCAAAGCCTTTCCAGGCTCAAACATCCATCTCTGATTGAAGTTTCTGTCTTCCTGAATTCTTCTTACAGCATTCTCGCTCAGAATAGCAGGGCATACCGTTTTCTCTTCCTCCGGCGTGAATTCAATTACGGATTCACCTTTGTGCCCGAGTTCCACAACTTTAACGGTGTAGTTTCCCGTCCACTCCCTGTCCATCCAGATAAGGAGTTCCTTGCATTCTCCTCCGGCGCCTATTACATGAACCTGCCTGCAACCTGGTCCGAGGCGACTGCACACCATGCTGATGTCTGCCATGGGGGAGAGTTTCAGTAGGATGTGCCTGCTGACGGCGAATAATTCCTCTTTAAGGGAAAGTATGTCCGGGGAACATTCCTCGATAAGGAATACTTTCCTTCCTGATTCAGAGCGCCTTGCAGGGTCGGCAAAGATGATGTCAGGCTTGAATGCTCCGAGGATTTCTGCTGTCGTTGCAAGGTTGCCGGACTCTGCATCTTCCTGCTTCGCCTGGCACTCTGGTATTATGCATCTGTTGCTGAACTTGATGTTGCTGGCTCCGAGAATCCTGAAATTGTGTTCCGCTGCCATGCAGAGAACGGTCTGCATCTCGTTATACAGCACCTCAGAGGCTTCCATCGAGAAATACCAGGTATCCACGCCCAGCCCTCCTGTAAGGTCTGCAATACGAAAAGGCTTTCCACCGGCTATCAGGGCTGCAAGTCCGGCTTTATACCTGCCTGTCAGGGTACTGCTGCATTGTTCGGCGGAAAGTTTTGCCGGGAATATCATCCGGGGCTCTCCATACCATTGGGGCATTTTGTCCTTCAGCTTCCTGCGGCTTTCCAATGTATTTATTGCCAGGTCAATATCTATGTCCTTCAATTTCCCTTTTCCCAGGGCGAGACTTGTGGGGTCCGCTTCAGGATGTTCGCAGACGAAGCGTATCGTATTTTCCAGAATTTCTGGTGATGGAAATTGAAGTGACATTTGAATTGTATGTTTTTTATCTATATTTGATATTTTCCAATTATCTGTTACAAAATTACTCAATTTATCCAATAATTATCATTATATTTGTTCGGATGGATACAAATGACCATCTATTGCATCGGCTTTCCATTTTGTAAAGCCATGGACCGGGACCAATAATAACAATAAATACTAAACTATATGGAAAAAGATTTCAGACAAGTAGCCCAGAGCTGGCTGGACGGCAACTTTGACCAGCAGACTAAAGACCAGGTAAGGGACCTTATGGCAAACCCTGTTGCACTCGAGGATGCATTCTACCGCAATCTTGAATTCGGTACAGGCGGTCTTCGCGGAGTTATGGGTGTAGGAACCAACCGTATGAACAAATACACAGTAGGCATGGCAACCCAGGGCCTTGCCAACTACATGAAAGCCAACTGCAAAGGCGACCTGTCTGTCTGCATATCTTTCGACAGCCGCAATAACAGTGAGTATTTTGCAAAGATTACTGCCGACGTGCTTTCTGCAAATGGAATCAAGGTCTATATCTTCGATTGCCTTCATCCGATTGCCCTCATGAGCTTCTCGGTCAGGACAAAGAAAGCTACCGCAGGTATCATGATCACTGCATCGCACAACCCTAAGGAATACAACGGATACAAGGTGTTCTGGTCTGACGGAGCTCAGGTCATTTCTCCAGTTGACAAGGACATCGTTGCCGAGGTTGCAAAAATCACCGACCCGTCGATGGTCAAGTTCGAAAGGGGAGAGAACGCTGCACCGATTGAGGTCATGAGCCATGAAATGGATGAGGCTTATCTCAATGCTGTTTCAACCCTCATGCTTTCTCCTGAGTCACGCGAGCGCCATAAAGACATCAAGATTGTCTATACTCCTATCCACGGTTCAGGTGTGAGCATCATTCCTGAGTTCCTCGCAAAGCTCGGTTTCGAGAACATCTACCATGTTCCTGAGCAGGATGTAGTCGATGGAAACTTCCCTACAGTTGATTCACCTAACCCTGAGGAGCCGGGTGCTCTTGCAATGGCCGTTGAGGTTGCAAACCGCGAGGGCGCAGACGTTGTGATGGCAACAGACCCTGATGCAGACCGTCTTGGAATCGCAGTCCGCGACAATGAAGGCAAGATGGTTCTTCTCAATGGAAACCAGACCGCTTCAATCCTTACATACTACATCCTCCGTCGTTGGGACGAGCTCGGCAAACTTGACAGTACAAAATATTGCGTGAAGACCATCGTTACCACAGAACTTATCCGCGCAATTGCTGCCAAATATGGTGTGAAGGTTTACAATGTCCTCACAGGATTCAAGTGGATTGCCAATATCGTCAAGGAGAACGAAGGCAAGGGCGAGTTCATCTGCGGAGGCGAGGAAAGCTACGGCTTCAATATCGGCGAGTTTGTACGCGACAAGGATGCTCCTATTTCATGCGCCATGGTTGCAGAATGCGCTGCATGGGCAGCTGACCAGGGCAAGACTCTCTATCAGCTCCTTCAGGACATCTATGCTGAGTTCGGCTACTACAAGGAGTCGCTCATTTCAGTTGTACGCAAGGGCAAGGCCGGTGCAGAGGAGATTGCAGCAATCATGACCAACTACCGCAACAACCCTCCTAAGGAGATGGCCGGTTCACCTGTCGTTAAGGTTATCGACTACAGCAAGCCTGAAACTACGGGCCTTCCAGCATCGAATGTCCTTCAGTTCTATAACGAGGCCGGTGACGTCGTAACGGTACGTCCTTCAGGTACGGAGCCTAAGATTAAGTTCTACTTCGGTATCAAGGGGTCTGACGCCGATGCCAAAAATGAGGTTCTCCGCGCTCAGTTCGGAAAATAATAAATCCCATAAATAAGATGAGGGTGACTAAAAGTTCAATTTTTAGTCACCCTCTCGTTTGTTATCATTTTGTTTCGATGAATCGAAGACATTTCAGAATCCAGGCCGGAAGCGGCTTGCTGTCATCCCTCTTTTCGAGATTGAGGTAGATGCCCAGCTTCTTGATAATCGGAATCTTGAATGTCTCAACGAACTCAATCAGAGTGCCGTCCGGATCCTCGATATAGGTGAAATGACCATTGGCCTCGCCCATCTTGAAATCACGGCCGCCGTCGCAGACGAACTTGTGTCCGAGAGCCTCACTGGCCTTGCGAATCTCTTCCATATTGCGGATGTCGAAGCAGAGATGGATGAATCCCGGGTCGCCCCAGAGTCTGCCTTCATACAGCTTGCGAGCAGATGGAACTCCTTCTCCTTCAATTCTTTGGACAAGCTCGATATGTGAGGTTCCAAGCACCTGCGAAAGCGGGCCTTCAATAGGTTTCGACCTGGTAAGCATGACCCTGCGAACTTTGTACTGGCCGCCCGGAATGCATTTCAAATCCTCGAAAACTCCTGTCACATCGTACTCCACCTTGTCGTAATCCATGATGCTTGAGTAGAAGCGAATAGATTTGTCCATGTCCGAAACGCCGAGCATCGCGCCGTTGTTTCCGCCTGTTGTCTTGCCTCTGTCGAGGAAAATATAATCGTCAGATTCAATGTCGAAGATATTGTCCCACGGGTCACGGATGAAGAAATGCTCTTTTCCCGAAGGAGCCTTGCAAGGCTCGCAGAGAATGTTCACACCCTTTGATTTCATCCTGTCATAAGCAGAGCGTACATCACGGGCTTTTACTTTGCAGGCAAATATTCCGAGGTCTCCCACCTCCGGCGTGAACTTCACATAGTTGAGTTCCCTTCCGCGTGGTTCCCATACCTCGAATCCGCCACCGCCCTGAAGATTGATTACGAGCACGGCATATCTTGGCTGAGGCTTTCCTCCGGTGTAAGGAAGCATTCTTTCTGCAACTCCCTCATCACCAACCATTTTCACATCTACTCCGAATATGTCACGGTACCATGCCCAGCATTTGTCTGCATCGTTCACGCCGATACCTACCTGCTGGATTCCGCATATTACTTTTCTTTTTGCCATTTTTTATGTTTTTTTCAATATTCTTATCTGGCCGATACATGGCGTGCAAGGAAGCGGAACAGACATGGGATGTATTTATAGAACGGCACCATGATGGTGTCAAATCCTCCAATCACTTTCTGATGTCTGCATCTTGCAATCGCCTTGATGGCAACTCTTGCACATTTGTTCACGTCGTAGCCGTTAGCCTGACCGGGATCCATCACTCCCGTCGCCTTGCCGTTCCCGTCAAGAGCATTCTTGGAAACTTCAGTATGGATACGGCCGGGGATGATGATTGTCGTTTTGATCTGCGGATATTCCAGGGCGATGGTCTCATAGAAACCATGAATCGCATGCTTGGACGCACAGTAGGCAGATCTTACAGGGAAACCGAAAACTCCTGATACAGAGGAAACTACAGCTATGTGAACCCCTCTTTCGAGAAACATCTCCTTGAGAGCCTTCACAAGATAAATTCCTCCGAAATAGTTCACTTCCATAAGCCTCCTGTCAACGCTTATGTCTGTGTCCAGAGTAAGCGCTCTCTGAGATATTCCGGCGTTAAGAAGCAGAAAATCAATCAGATGGCCTTCCGCATGAATCCATGCGACCAGCTCGTCGATTGACTCGCTCTTTTCAACGTCCACGGTTTTGGTCCAGGCTTTAACTCCGAGTTCTTCGCAAGCCTTGCGGACTCTTTCCAGTGCATCAAGACGTCTTCCTGACAGGATTACATTGCATCCTTTTCGCGCATACTGGTAGGCCATTGCCTCGCCTATGCCGCTTCCGCCTCCGGTAATGAGGACGGTTTTGTTCTTGAATTCAAGTCTTGCCATTACATTAAAGCATAAGACCGGAACGAACCTTGGCAGCCATGTCTGCTCCCTTGATGTGAGACAGAATCTCGAGCCCGAACTCAAGAGCCCATCCCGGACCGCGGCCGGTGATGATGTTGCCGTCCTTTACAACGCCTTCCTTGACATATTCTGCTCCCTTTGCAATGAGAGCCTCCTCAAATCCGTCGTAGCAGGTCATCTTCTTTCCTGCGATATCAGGCAACTTGCTCAGAACGAGGCTTGGAGCAGCGCAGATGGCAGCTACGGTGCCGCCTTCGGTGTAATGCTGCACCATGATGTCCATAAGTTTGCTGAATGCTGCGAGGTTTGACGAGCCTGGCATTCCTCCCGGAAATATCATCACGTCCGTCGGAAGGCATGGACCGAATGTCGTCGAGGCCTTGAATTCGCCGAATGCCATGTCTGCAACCACCGGAATCCTGTTCGAACTTGTGACGATCCTATCGTCATAGATGGAAACGGTCTTGACGTTCACACCGCCTCTGCGGAGCATGTCAACTGGCGTCATGGCTTCTGAAATCTCAAATCCGTCAGCCAGAAAAATGTATATTCCTTTCATTATTTCAGAGTGTTTTGAGGAAGTCCGTGATGTTCTTTTCGATACGGGCTGAAATGTCCGTTCCTTCCGCCTTTACGAATCTCTCGCCGGTGATGTTCTCATAAAGTTCTATATATCTGTCAGATATCCCGTTCACGACTTCTTCTGTCATTTCAGGTACGGTCTGGCCTTCCTGACCCTGGAAGCCGTTTGACATGAGCCACTCGCGTACGAATTCCTTTGAGAGCTGTTTCTGGTGCTCGCCCCTTGCAAGACGCTCCTGATATCCTTCGCTGTAGAAATATCTTGAAGAGTCAGGGGTATGGATTTCATCCATGAGATAGATTTTCCCGTCCTTCTTTCCGAACTCATATTTGGTATCGACGAGGATGAGTCCCATCCTTGCTGCAATCTCGGTTCCTCTCTGGAAAAGTGCCCTTGTATATGCCTCAAGCTGCTCATAGTCTTCGCGGGAAACTATGCCTTGAGCTATTATTTCCTCTTTGGAGATATCTTCGTCATGGCCTTCGGCAGCTTTCGTCGTAGGAGTTATTATCGGCTCCGGAAATTTCTGGTTTTCAACCATTCCTTCAGGCATCTGCTCTCCGCAAAGTGTGCGTTTTCCTGCCTTGTACTCTCTCCATGCATGGCCTGAGAGGTAGCCCCTGATCACCATTTCAACCTTGAATGGCTCGCATTTGTGACCTACGGTCACCATAGGATCCGGAACAGCAATTTTCCAGTTTGGAAGGATGTCGGTCGTGGCATCGAGGAATTTGGCTGCTATCTGGTTGAGTACCTGGCCTTTGAATGGAATCCCTTTTGGAAGGACAACATCAAATGCTGAAATTCTGTCAGATACGACCATCACGAGATAATCGTCGCCGATGCTGTACACATCACGTACCTTGCCAACATAATGGCCGGTCTGACCAGGAAAATTGAAATCTGTTTTTACGATTGCTTCCATTGTATAGTTTGTTAAATCTTGTATTCTTGGCTGTCGCACAAAAAGCGTCGCAAATTTAGCAAATATTCCTGATAATATACTGTTCCATTTTGTCGTATAGTAAAAAACATGAATTTGTTCTCTGGTCGGACCTTATGTGGGTTGTAATACTTCGGCAACTTATAAACAAAAATAAGTCTCCGAAAAGGAGACTTATTTTTGGTAGTCGGTAGGGGAATCGAACCCCTATTGCAAGATTGAGAATCTTGAGTACTAA
>CALZOR010000003.1 GCA_945827785.1 uncultured Bacteroidales bacterium
TATAATCTTTCTTGCAAGTTTCATAATAATTCGATACTTTTGTTTGCTCGAATTGTGCAGAGATTATGCTCTCTTCGGCTTTTATCCAACACTAAACTGAAATTTTATGGGAAAATACAAACGTGTCCTGCTGAAACTCAGCGGCGAAAGCCTTGGAGGCCCCGCTGGCAAGGGCATTGACGAGAACTGGCTTGCTGCCTATGCGGAAGAGGTTGCCGAGGCGGTACGCAACGGCCTTCAGGTTGCAATCGTAATCGGAGGCGGCAATATTTTCAGAGGCCTTCAGGGCGTCGGAAAAGGCTTTGACAGGGTCAACGGGGACAAAATGGGAATGCTTGCGACCGTCATCAACTCCCTCGGCCTTGCAATGGCAATCCGCAGCGCAGGAGTTGAAGCAGAGGTCTTCACTGCAACCCCGATGATGCCTGTGGCCAGATATTACATGAGGGATGATGCCGTGGCCGTTATGGAGAAGGGCGGAGTTGCCCTGATTGCAGGCGGAACCGGCAATCCGTATTTCACTACCGATTCGGGAGCGGCCCTTCGTGCTCTGGAAATAGGAGCAGACGCTCTTCTTAAAGGTACCCGTGTGGACGGAGTATATACGGCAGACCCTGAAAAGGACCCTTCTGCGACCAGATATGATGAACTTTCATTTGACAAGGCCATCGAAGACAGGCTCAAGGTCATGGACCAGACGGCCTTTGCGCTTTGCCGCGAAGGAAACATGCCTATCATCGTCTTCGACATGAATCAGAAGGGCAATCTTACAAAACTGGTACGGGGTGAAAAAGTCGGAACCCTCGTTCATGTGTAGGTTTCGGACCAGACAATTCAAGAATATAAACTAAAATCCATTGATATGATTACAAGAGCAAAAGAAATCCTCGCAGGTGCAAAGGAAAAAATGTCCGATGCAGTCGAATTCCTTGAGGAAGACCTCAAGACATACCGTGCCGGAAAAGCCAATCCTCTGATTCTTAACGGTGTACATGTTGATTATTATGGTACTCCAACCCCGGTTTCGCAGGTGGCTTCAGTCACAACTCCTGATGCCAAGACCATCATGATTCAGCCATGGGAGAAGAAGATGATCCCACTCATCGAGAAAGCCATCATGGACGCCAATATCGGCCTTACTCCTCAGAACAACGGCGAGAGCATCCGCTGCAACATTCCGCCTCTTACCGAGGAGCGTCGTAAAGAGCTCATCAAGAAAGCCAAGGCTGCCGGCGAGAACGCAAAAGTTGTCGTCAGAAATGCCCGCAGGGATGCCATCGAGCTTTTGAAGAAGGCTCAGAAGGAAGGCATGCCTGAGGATATGCAGAAAGATTACGAGCAGAATGTCCAGAAAGAGACTGATTCATTCACCAAGAAGATTGATGAACTTGTTTCTGCAAAAGAAAAAGACATCATGACTGTATAATTTCAGAAAAAACGTTATATTTGTATCCGTTTCCCGCCAAATGCGGGAGAAAATGAAGAATATGGGAACTTATCGATTTAGCGTCAGCGGATTCTATTACTTCTATTATCAGCAAAGATGATGGACCGGACGTTGTGTATCGAACAATATAACATACCATATTGGGCTGTCCGGTTTCAGGACGGCCCTTTTTGATTTCCCCGAGAACTTTGACAAAAGATACGATAGACCAAATGAAAAACATTGCGATTCAAGGAGTTAAAGGTTGTTTCCATGAACAGGCTGCCCGTCAGTTCTACCACGGCGTAGGGATTGATGAACCGGGCATTGTCGAGTGTGATACCTTCGACGGACTGTACAGGAGCGTGGATGAAGGCAGGGCGGATGCAGCCGTCATGGCCATTGAAAATACGGTTTCCGGCGGTCTCCTTCCTAATTTTGAACTCCTGCGCAAATATGACAGGAAAATCAAGGGAGAGATCTTCCTTCGCATCCAGCAGAACCTGATGGCGCTTCCAGGACAGAAAATCGAGGATATCCGTGAGGTCAGGACGCACTACATGGCCATAAACCAGACACGTGAATTCTTCAAGGATTATCCTTGGATCCGTCTGGTCGAGAGCGAGGACACCGCCAAGAGTGCAGCTCAGATTGCCGAGGAGGGCCTGATGGGCATCGGAGCCGTCGCTTCCACCCTTGCAGCAGAGCTATACGGCCTTGAAATGCTTGCCGAAAGCATCGAAACCTACAAGCAGAATTTTACCCGTTTCCTGATTCTGGACGACGGCATGACGGTCGATAAGGACAAGGTTGACAAGGTTTCCATGTGCTTCACCCTCCCTCACACGGCTGGTTCCCTGGCCCATGTCCTGACCATCCTCTCTTTCTATGGGATGAACCTGACAAGGATCCAGTCCCTTCCCATTCCGGGACGGGAGTGGCAGTATTTCTTCTATGTAGATATAAAATTCAATGATTATCAACGATATACCCAGGCAATTGCTGCTGTGAGACCTCTGATGGAGGACCTTGACATCCTGGGAGAATATGTTGCTGCCATTTAATAAAAAGATCATATCAATAATATTGTCATATCGAGCGAAGTCGAGATATCTGAAAAACAAAACAAATGATAATACAACCGGCAAAAAGAACGGAAAGTGTACAGGAGTATTACTTTTCGCGGAAACTTAAGGAAATAGCTTCGATGAATGCCCAAAGAAACGCCTCAGGGCAGGAGGGAGTGATCAATCTTGGCATCGGCTCTCCGGACGGGATGCCACCTGCGGAGGCCATTGAAGCATTGTGTGAGTCTGCGCATGAATCAGGCAGCCATGCTTACCAGAGTTATGTGGGCATCCCGCAGCTCAGGCAGGCATTTGCAAAGTGGTACAGGAAATGGTATGGAGTAGGTCTGGACCCGGACAAGGAGATTCAGCCTCTCGTCGGCTCAAAGGAGGGCATACTTCTGATTTCTCTGGCATTCCTGAACAAGGGGGACAAGGTACTTGTGCCGGATCCGGGTTACCCGACATATTCATCTGCATCCAAACTGGTTGAGGCTGAAATACTTACATATGACCTTTGGGAAGATAACGGCTGGCAGCCGGATTTTGATGCTTTGGAGAAAATGGACCTTGAGGGTGTGAAAATCATGTGGACGAACTATCCGAACATGCCTACCGGAGCTCCTGCAACGGTGGACCTGTACTCAAAGCTTGTGGATTTCGGACGCAGACACGGCATCATGATATGTAATGACAACCCTTACAGTTTCATCCTGAACGACAATCCGATTTCCATCCTTGCCCGGGAAGGGGCGATGGATTGCTGCGTGGAGCTCAATTCGCTCAGCAAGGCGCACAATATGGCCGGCTGGCGAATAGGTATGGTGGCAGCTGCACCGGATGTCATTTCGCAGATTCTGAAGGTGAAGAGCCAGATGGATTCCGGCATGTTCAAGCCTTTGCAGATGGCTGCCGTACAGGCGCTTGACCGTGGGGCGGAGTGGTTTGAACAGCTAAATGCCGAGTACAGGGTACGCAGGCAGCTTGCTGGGGAGATTTTCGATCTGCTGGGTGCGCGTTACGACCATTCGAGCTCGGGGATGTTTCTTTGGGGAAAGATTTCCCGGCTCCCTTCGGACATCCGAAATATGGATTGTCATTTTGAGCAGAGCCCGCATGGCGAAGCCGGGAAATCTGCCGGAGAACTTCTCTCCGACCGCATCCTCTACGGATGCGGGGTGTTCATAACCCCGGGCTTCATTTTCGGAAAAAACGGCGAGGACTACATCCGCATATCCCTCTGTGCCAAACCGGAGGTCCTCAGGAAGGCATATAACCGGATCAAATCATTGTTGGCATGAGCAAAGTTGGAACAATAGGAGTCGTCGGTCTCGGCCTGATTGGCGGATCGATGGCAATAGACCTCAAGCGGAGAGGGTTTGCAGGAACCGTGCTTGGTGTGGAGGCTGATTCGGTCAATGCGGCCGCGGCAGAAAAAATAGGCCTTGCAGACAGCGTGGTGCCTCTTGACGAGTGCATTGAAAGAAGTGAAATCATCATTGTCGCAATTCCTGTAGGAGGCGCGGTGAAACTCATCCCTCAGATTCTCGACAAGTTTCAGGCTTTGGGACAAAAAGCAAAGGACAAGATTGTGATTGACGTGTGCTCCACCAAGGAAAACCTTGCGCGAAGCGTCCACTATCATCCGATGCGTGCCCGCTATGTGGCGACCCACCCGATGGCCGGTACGGAATACAGCGGTCCATGGGCTGCGATGCCCGGCCTGTACGACGGTCATGCATGCATCATCTGTGACAGCCAGGAATCCGACCCGAAGGCGGTCAGGACGATAGAGCAACTATATGATGCCCTCAATATGAGGACAATATACATGAATTCATCCAACCATGATGTCCACACGGCATATATATCCCACATTTCCCATGTGACATCCTTCGCTCTGGCGCTTACCGTTCTTGACAAGGAAAAGGACGAAAAGCATATTTTCGACCTTGCTTCTGGAGGTTTCTCATCGACCGTGCGACTTGCAAAGAGCAGCCCGGACATGTGGACGCCTATTCTTACCCAGAACAGGGACAACATACTCCGCGTCATGGATACCTACATCGAGAAAATGAATGCTTTCAGGGATGCGGTCGCTGACTCGGACGAGGACCGGATGAGAGAATTGATAACAGAAGCTAATAAAATCAAAAGAATAATCAGATAACTTACCATTATGGCAAACAAGAATTTGGAACTTGTGCCTCTGTATGAGTGGGGCATGTTCACAGAACCGAGGCCAAGCGTAATCGCAGGCCCTTGCAGTGCAGAGACAGAAGAACAGGTGATGACAACTGCAGCAGGACTTAAAGATTTGGGCATCAATGTGTTTCGTGCCGGAATCTGGAAACCTCGCACTCATCCGGGATGCTTTGAGGGAATCGGAGTGCCAGGCTTGAAATGGATGCAGAGGGCAAAGAAGGAATATGGCTTGAAGATAGCCACCGAGGTTGCCAGCGAGAAGCATGTCTTCGAGTGCCTCAAACATGGAGTCGATCTGGTATGGATTGGTGCAAGGACCACAGCCAACCCTTTCCTCGTGCAGGAAATTGCTGATGCTCTGAAAGATACGGACATACCTGTGCTCGTGAAAAATCCGGTGAACCCGGACCTTGATCTCTGGATTGGTGCTCTCGAGCGTTTCAACCGGGCCGGAATCAAGAAACTTGGAGTCATCCACCGCGGTTTCTCGACTTCAGAGAAGATCAAATACCGCAACAACGCCGAGTGGCAGATTGCAATCGAGCTTCGCAGCCGCTACCCTGAGCTTCCGTTCTTCGTCGATCCGAGCCATATGGCAGGAAGCCGCGAATATATTCGTGAAATCTCCCAGCGCTCGCTCGACCTTGGTTTCGAGGGGCTTATGATCGAATCGCACTGCGATCCTTCGTGTGCACTGAGCGATGCAAAGCAGCAGCTCACCCCTGAGCAGCTCCGCGACCTGCTCTACAATCAGATAACTGTAAGGGATGCCGACTCAGACTCTCAGGAGTGGAAGGAGAACATCGATCAGCTCCGTGCAAAGATTGATATCATCGACGAGAACCTGATTTACACTCTTGCTTCCAGGATGAAGATCAGCCGCCAGATCGGAGAATACAAGAGGGACAACAACATTGCCATCCTCCAGGCCAACCGCTGGGATGCCGTTCTGGAGCAGGTCGTTGCAAAAGGCCGTGAATCCGGACTCCCGGAGAAGTTCCTTACCACAGTGTTCAACGCCATCCACGAGGCATCGGTTGAGGCGCAGAACGAGGTTATTTCCGGAGCCCGTTTAGAAGACTGATAAAAATGCTTCTGTCCCCGTCAGAGATGAACTTTGCTTTGATGGGGACATAGAACATCCTGACTTTCAATTCATTTGAAATAAATTTGCAATCGCGCAGCCTCTGGCTGTCCTTTTCTGTAGTCATCAGAACGGACGTAGGCCATTCATGGGATGCGCTTTTTATTTTGGATATGTCTCCGCGTGTGAAGGCGTGATGGTCGGGGAAATTGAAATGGTGTACAAGCTTGTAGTCGCTGCTGAGATAATTCATCAGCGGAGTGTCGTTTGCTATGCCTGTGAACAGAATCAGCTTCTTGGCATAGAGGTATCTGTTGTCTCCTTCCGGAAAAACAGGAAGCACGGTGTCATAGACAATTTCCGTGAAAAAGAGAAACTGAACCTTTCCGCAGGATGTGTGGCCCTTGCATGCGATGGGGTCGTAATCTTCAAGCCCGAGAGCTTCCGCCCAGCTGGACTTCTGCCATCCGTTCAGTTCATGAGGGCATTTGGTGACAATCAGCACATCTGCCGCCCCAATTCTTTCTGGCAGGTCGCGGAGCCTTCCAAGCGGCATGAGGTGGTCTGAGAATACGGGCCGGTTCCAGTCCACGAGTACAATCGAGAGCGAAGCCTTGAGGCTGCGGTGCTGGAAGGCATCATCCAGGATTATCAGGTCCGATGCCGGAAATTCCTTGTGCCTGCATTTGCGTGCCTTCTTGCTTCCTGCCAGCCTTTCCGGGTGTGCAAGGAAGTCGCAACCTTCTGCACGGGACTTGTCAACAGCCACCGTGACCTGTGGAAACTTCGTTTTTATCTGAAGAGGCTCATCCCCATAGTCTTTTGCCGAGGCTCCAACCGTAACTTGTTGAAAACCTTTGGTTTTCCTCTTATATCCACGTGAGATAACAGCAATGTTATCACCCTTCCACCCGCTGTCGTCAAGCAGCTCCCTGAGAATCATTTCAGTGTGCGGAGTCTTGCCTGTACCCCCTACAGTGATGTTCCCGACACATATTGTGGGTACATCGGCAGAGTGGACTTTCCTAAGTCCAGTATCAAAAATTAAGTGTCTGATTTTCAGCGTAATCCAATATGGGAAAAGTAGTATGGAATCTATCATAAAACATTTATGTTATCAAGGTTTTCACTCTCGGCTGACCCTTCTCCCCACCTCTGACGGACATAGTCAAGCGTCTTGTGAATCTCCAGAGGCTCCTTGAGGGTTACAAGTTTGAGTCTGGTCTCCTTGAAATCCGGAAGTCCCTTGAAATAACAGGACAGATGCCTTCTCATTTCAAGTACTCCGACCACATCTCCTTTAATTTCGATGGATTTGTCAAGATGCCTGTGGGAGAGTTCAACTCTCTGGTCCACGCTCAGAGGTGGCAGCAGTTCCCCGGTTGAGAGGTAGTGCCTTATTTCCTTGAAAATCCATGGATGTCCGTAGGTCGCCCTTCCGATCATGATTCCATCGACTCCATAGCGGTCGAATGCTTCCCGTGCCTTCTGTGGGGAATCAATGTCGCCGTTACCGATGATGGGGATGTGCATCCTCGGGTTTTCCTTTATCTTTCCTATGAGTGTCCAGTCTGCCTCTCCTTTGTACATCTGGCACCTGGTCCTCCCGTGGACCGTAAGTGCCTGGATACCTACATCTTGCAGCCTCTCAGCAAGTTCGACGATAATCTTTGAGTCCTCATCCCATCCGAGCCGTGTCTTGACAGTAACCGGAAGTTTCACGGCATCCACTACCATTCTGGTAATTTCCACCATCTTGTCCGGCTCCCTCATCATTCCTGAGCCGGCGCCCCTGCGGGCTATCTTGCTCACAGGACATCCGAAATTTATGTCTATTACGTCCGCGCCGTGTCCCCCCGCAATATCCGATGCCTTTTCAGCCATGACGGCAGCATCGACCATGGCTTCGGGGATGTTTCCATATATTTGTATGCCTATCGGTGCTTCATAGTCGTATGTGACCAGCTTGGCAAGGGATTTTTTAGCATCGCGGATGAGCCCGTCCGAGGATATGAATTCAGTGTACATCATATCGGCACCGAACTCCTTGCAGATATATCTGAAAGAAGCATCTGTAACATCCTCCATCGGGGCGAGGAACAAGGGCTTTTCACCCAAATCAAGATTGCCGATTTTCATTGTAATGTACCTGGATTTAAAAACTGTTTCCGCGGCGCACAAAAAGATAGTCGCAGAAATCAAGCAAAGTTAGGAAAAATTTTCGTAGTTTTGCCACGTGTATGTCCAATTGAATATACTTAACTTAAGAACATGGCAAAAATATCCACAATCGGAATCCTCACCTCAGGAGGTGATGCTCCAGGAATGAACGCAGCTATCAGGGCGGTGACAAGAGCCGCAATTTCAAATGGCTGGAAAGTCAAGGGAATATACCGTGGCTATGAAGGACTTATCAACAACGACATCAAGGATTTTACCTCGGAAAGCGTGAGCGGTACGATCAACAGGGGCGGTACCATCCTTCGTACAGCACGCTGCAAGGATTTCATGGATGAATCCGGCAGGGCAAAAGCCTATGACAATATCAAGGCAAATGGAATCGACGCCCTCGTCGTAATCGGTGGCAACGGATCCCTTGCCGGTGCGCAGATTCTTGCTGCAGAATACGACATACCTTGTGTCGGCTTGCCGGGAACAATCGACAATGACCTGTACGGAACCGACACGACAATAGGCTATGACACGGCACTGAACACCATCATGGACTGTGTGGACAAGATCCGTGACACTGCCAACTCCCACAGCCGTATCTTCTTTGTCGAGGTCATGGGACGCGATGCCGGCTTCCTTGCTCAGAATGCCGCAATAGCAACCGGAGCAGAGGCTGCAATCATTCCAGAGGACCAGACAGATGTGGACCAGCTCGCAACCTTCATCGGAAGGGGAGTGCGAAAGAGCAAGAACAGCTCCATCGTCCTCGTCTCAGAAAGCAAGAAGGACGGCACAGGCGGAGCGCACTACTATGCAGATCGTCTTGTACATGAATACCCCGAGTATGAAGCCAGGGTTACCATCCTAGGCCATCTCCAGAGGGGAGGAAGCCCGACAGCCCAGGACCGTATCCTCGCCTGCAGGCTCGGCGTTGCCGCAATCGAGGCTCTCAAGGACGGTCAGCGCAACATCATGATCGGAATCAAGAATGACCAGATCGTATATGTCCCGTTCAACAAGGCAATCCGCATCGCCAAACCTATAGACAGGGAACTTATCAATGTCCTGAACGTCCTTTCCATCTGACGGATAATCAGATACAGATATCATGGACAAATGGCTGGCTGGAAAGATTTAATTTTCCAGCCATGCCAGGAAGTCGTCCACTCTTGAGCGACTGACCGTCATTTCGAATGACGGTTCCGGGATTGCTACTATTTTCAAGCGTCCCCCAGCTTGTTTGATTATGCTCTTTATTGCTTTCATCGACACTACGCAACTTCGTGAAATCCTGAAGAATTTCTCCGGATTGAGATTTTCGCAGATGTCGTCGAGTGAAGAATCGATAATATATTTCTTTTCCTCGAAAGTCACGAGGTAATTGTTCTTGTCTTCCGAATAGATATAGGCTATTTCGTTTATATTCAATGGAATGATTCTGTCATTAAGCCTTATGATGTACCTTTCCCTGTATTCTTTGGCCGGAGAGGATACATTCATCCCCATGGCTTTGACAAGGGCATCCACGTCAATTTGTCCTCCGCTCATCCTGCATCTTGCCACAGCCCTTTTCAAGTCTGCGGTGTCAATCGGCTTGAGAAGATAGTCCACGCTACCTGCCTCAAAGGCCTTGAGTGCGTAACTGTCGTAGGCGGTGGTCATGATTACCTTCGCCCTGACCTCAACCTGCTTGAAAATTTCAAAGCAGATGCCGTCAGTCAGTTCCACATCCAGAAATATGATGTCCGCTCCTTCTGGATGGCTTTTCAGCCATTCAACCGTGTCTTTGACGGATGCTGCCGTACCCACAACTTCCATATCAGGAAAATTCTGTGACAACAGTCTGGCAAGACTTTTTTGTGCAATTATCTCATCTTCAACAATATATGCTTTCATATATACACAAATTTCAAAGGTTGGATATTATTATAAAAGTGGCAGGACTACTTTATATATGCTGTCGGTGCACTCAATCTGCACTTCCTTTCCGGACAAGTCCAGATATTGCTGCCTGATGTATTTCTGTCCCAATCCAGTGGACGGGCTTTTTGTGAGTTTCGGTATGATGTTGTTCTCTATTGATATCTCTGTCCCGTTTGATTCGATGTTGATTATCAGTTCCTTATCTGTACTTATTGCATTGTGCTTGGTTGCATTTTCAACCAGTAGCTGGATTGAACAAGGCAGGACATGCCTGAGGTAGTCTTCTTCTTTTATATTTATATTGACCTTGAATCCCTGAGGAAACCTGACCTTGATAAGGTCTATATACTGTTCCACAAAGTCCAGTTCATCCTTCAACGTAACGAGGTCTTCATCCTCGCTTTTGATCATATAGCGGTAGAGGGCTGCCAGTTTCTGGGTGTAGGTGCTTGCCTGCTCAATCTTTTCATCAATTATCAGATAATTCAGCACGTTGAGGCTGTTGAAAAGAAAGTGCGGGTTGACCTGTTTCTTGAGCTTGAGGTAGCGGTACTGTGCCATATTGGCCTTGTAACGCTCCATCTTTATTTCGTTCCTCGAAGTGATGGCCGAGTTTATTATATATATGATGCAGATGATTGCAAATTCCGTGATGGAGGACACGATGGCAATAAGCCCGGTTTCCTTGTCCAACAGGTTTTCGAAGACCGGCGGAAGCCCGATTTTCACGATCAAAGTTTCAAACAGGATTGCTGCAAGGACGAAAATGAAGATAAGCAGGGCTTTTGACAATGGTTTCAGCTTGTTTTCCTTGTTTGATACACCTCTGACGAAAAGAATGTTGACACAGATCAGGACAATCAGGGCAAAAGAGTTTGAGAATACCTTTTTTGTCGCCGTAATCAACTCTCCCGGTTCACACAATTCTCTTGAAAATAGAGACAGCATCCCAAACCTAAAAAAGAATATGATGATCATTGCGGTAATGATCCATGTCATGTGGTATGATGACAATGTTTTGGATTCTGAATGCTTGCTCTTGAACAAGGTGAGGATTCCAACCATTCCCCATCCAATCATTTCCGTAGTAATCAGGGTGGAAAGAGGATGGATAATCAGGCTCTCTCTGATGAACAGGGAGAATATGTAAGCCCAGAGACTGCCGAAAATATAACCCAGAATATTTACAATGATGATACTTGAAGCAGTGAATTCGATACTCCTTTTCCATTTCAGACAAAGAAGCAGTGCCATAATCATCGTAAGCATCGTAAGCACGAGCTCATCTATGACGCCGGTGATTCTGCAGGCAAGGGCAACTGCAGCATGCAGCAGTGCAAATATGTGAATCATCAGGGTAACGCCCTTTTTCATCTTCGGTCTTATTAAAAAACTTTTCGAAGATAAGTCTTTTGGTTAAAAAATGCAAGTCGGAAGTCTTTTCATCTAAAAATATCTTCAATTCATCCTTGTCTTTATTCATTTCGTCATGTGATTTATTCTAATATTGTTTCATTATTCATATATTCGCTTTCTAAAACAGAAAGGACCACAAATAATGACACCAAAAAGACAACTTTCGTTCTGGCAGCTTTGGAATATCAGCTTCGGATTCTTCGGAGTGCAGATAGCATATTCTCTCCAGAGCGCCAACATCAGCAGGATCTTCGCTACTCTCGGAGCAGACCCTCACAATCTGAGCTTTTTCTGGATACTTCCTCCTCTGATGGGAATGGTGGTGCAGCCTCTTGTCGGCAAATTCAGCGACAAGACCTGGTGCCGCCTCGGAAGGCGCATCCCTTATCTTTTCCTCGGAGCTCTGGTTGCAGTAATCGTGATGTGCATGCTGCCGAATGCAGGCAGCTTCGGCCTGACCATCGGGGGTGCCATGATTTTCGGTCTGATTTCCCTCATGCTTCTGGATACGTCCATCAATATGGCCATGCAGCCTTTCAAGATGCTCGTGGGTGACATGGTAAGCGAGCAGCAGAAGGCCAAGGCATACTCAATTCAGAGCTTCCTCTGCAACGCCGGAAGCCTCGTGGGTTATGTCTTCCCTTTCCTGTTCGCATGGATCGGCATAGCAAATACGGCTCCGGACGGTCAGATTCCTGACACTGTGAAATATTCATTCTACATCGGTGCCGCCATCCTCATCCTCTGCGTTCTCTTCACGACATTCAAGGTGAAGGAAATGCCTCCAAAGGAGTATGCGGAATTCCATGGCATAGATACGTCGAAGAAGGAGGAAAAAGCTCCGAGCATGTTCGCTCTTCTGAAAAAGGCTCCTTCGACGTTCTGGACAGTAGGTCTTGTCCAGTTCTTCTGCTGGGCTGCCTTCCTCTACATGTGGACATATACCAATGGAGCCATTGCAGACACGGTTTGGGGAACGACTGACGTTGCTTCCGAAGGCTATCAGGAAGCCGGCAACTGGGTCGGAATCGTGTTTGCCGTTCAGGCCGTCGGCTCTGTACTCTGGGCTCTTATGATCCCTAAATTCAAGTCGATAAAGCTTGCCTATGCTGTCAGCCTCCTTATCGGAGCTGTCGGATTCGCTTCTGTATTCTTCATCCATGACCAGTACCTGCTCTTTATCTCATTCCTTCTTATAGGAGTGGCCTGGGCTGCAATGCTGGCAGTTCCTTTCACCCTTCTTACCAACTCCCTTTCAGGAGAGCACATCGGGACCTATCTCGGCCTGTTCAACGGCACGATCTGTCTTCCTCAGATTGTCGCTGCGGCATGCGGAGGTCTGCTCCTGAAGCTCGTCGGCGGAGCCCAGGTGAGCATGTTCCTTGTGGCAGGGGTCTTCCTTGTACTCGGAGCCCTTTCCGTAATGCTCGTGAAGGAGGGAAGGAAGGCATAAATCAGAGATATATCTATTATCTATAACTAACTATTTACTAACCAATCAAAATTCTTATGAATAGAATAATAACGCTATGCGTGGCCTTTCTCCTGACGGCTTTGTCGGGAGGGGCATCAGTGTTCGCCCAGGGCGGATACGTGGTTAAAGGAGTAGTTTCCGATCAGGCCGGACCTATCATCGGTGCGACTGTACTCGAGCAGGGTACAACCAACGGTGTGTCCACAGGTCTTGACGGTGACTATGTCCTGACTGTATCAAACGCAAATGCAGTGATTGAAATCAGCTGCATCGGCTATGCTACACAGACATTCACAGCATCGCAGGTTCCTGCAATAGTACTTCTTGCTGAGGATACCATGTTCCTCGACGACGTTGTTGTCATCGGTTATGGTACCGTGAAGAAAGATGATATGACAGGTTCGGTTGCAGCCATCAAGGCTGAAGACATCAACCGTGGTGCAGTTACCTCTCCGAGTACAATGCTCGTTGGTAAGGTATCCGGTCTGAACATTACTCCTGCAAGCGGACAGCCAGGAGCAGGTGCAACCATCCGTATCCGTGGTGCAGCTTCCCTTACAGCTTCCAATGACCCTCTCATCATCATCGACGGAGTGCCTGTAACAAAGGATGGTGGTGCCGGAATGGGTGACCCTCTTGCAACTGTCAACCCTAACGACATTGAGTCTTATTCTGTCCTCAAGGATGCGTCTGCGACTGCAATCTACGGTTCACGTGCATCCAATGGTGTGATCATCATCACAACAAAGAAGGGAAAAGGCAAAGGCCTTCATGTAGGTTACAGCGGAAGTGTATCCCTCAAACAGAATAAGGATGTCATCAAGATGATGAGCGGTACTGAGTTCGCTGCTTTCATGCAGGAGAACCGTGCCCTTATGGGTGCAGACCTTGTCGGACTTGACGGGGTCATCTACGACACTGACTGGCAGAAACAGATCTATCGTCTTGCCGTGAATACAGACCACAACATAAGCCTCTATTCTGGTGGAGTCGTTCCTTTCCGTGTCAGCATGGGATACAACCTTGACCAGGCTACCATCAAGACCGGTGACAACCAGAGGGGAAACATTGATGTAAGCCTTTCTCCTAAATTCTTTGATGACCATCTTTCAATCAACTTGAATGCGAAAGGTGTTTACCAGCACACAAACTGGGCAAACAATGCGGTGGGCAATGCTCTCTCATTCGACCCTACAAAGCCAATCTATTTCACCGATGCTGACGGGAATATAGATAATTCCAAGATTTCCAATGGATACTGGAACTGGTACAGTGCAGGCGTTCCTAACACAATGGCAGGCTCAAACCCTCTGTCTTCAGTTTATGACTACATCAACTACGGCAACACCTTCCGTGGGGTAGGAAACCTTCAGATTGACTACAAGATTCATGGTCTTGAGTCTCTCAGGGCAAACCTCAACCTTGGTATGGATATCGCAAAGACCAATGGAACGAAATACAACGAAGCTGGTTCTCGCGGATCCCTTACAAGTGCACCTGACCTTTACGAGAAGTATGTGAACTTCAACAAGAACATGCTCCTTGAGGCATATCTCGACTACAACGAGACATGGGGCAAGCACAACTTCAACGCCATGGCCGGTTATTCATGGCAGCACAACTATGTGAAGTATGACAATTCACAGTACTACAACAACGACAGGGAGGTTGAGTATCACATAGCTCCTACAAATGCAAGAGAGTACTACCTCGTATCATTCTTCGGGCGTTTGAACTACAGCTACGATTCAAGATATCTCTTCACATTCACTGCCCGTGGTGATGCATCCAGCCGTTTTGCTCCTAACAATCGCTGGGGCTTCTTCCCATCAGCAGCGTTTGCATGGAACATCGCAAACGAGCCGTTCCTTAAAGGAAATGAGTCTGTGTCAGCCCTCAAGCTCCGTCTGGGTTGGGGACGCACCGGACAGCAGGATATCGGAGATGACTATTATCCTTACATCGCAAGGTATTATCAGTCAGCTTCCGTTACCATGCAGTATCCTATGGGTGCAAACGGAGAGTCTTACAACGTGCTTTCACCTCTTGCATATAACCCTAACATCAGATGGGAAACGACTGAGACTTACAACATTGGACTCGACTTCGGTTTCCTCAATGACAGAATCACAGGTACTGTTGAGGCATACTACCGCAACACATTTGACCTGTTGAACAATATCTCCATTCCTCTTGGATCCAACTTCGGCAAGGAGGTCATCTCCAATATCGGAACCATGGTCAACAAGGGAATTGAGCTTTCAGCTAACTTCATCCCTGTTCAGACCAAGGACTGGAACTGGGAAATCGGTGGAAACATCACTTTCCAGGATGTTAAGATTACCAAACTTACCAATAACGATGCAACTTATCTCGGAGTTGAGACCGGTACTTCAATGGGTTCAAATGTCGGATTCACTTCTCTCCATCGTGCAGGCTATGCTCCTAATACTTATTATCTTTATGAGCAGCTTTACGATGAGGTTGGCAATCCTATCCAGAATGCCCTTGTTGACCGTAACGGCGACGGAATCGTAAACTCTGAGGACCGTTACCTTACTGGCTGCAGCCCTACTCCTTGGGCATACTACGGTATCAGCACTCAGCTTCGTTACAAGAACTGGGATTTCGGTATCAACGGACACGGAGCAATCGGAGCAGAACTCATCAACAAGACAGCAATGGGTTATGCAACCTATTACAGTGATGACTACACAAAGGGTTATGTCAACAACCTCTGTCCTAAGTGGCTCCTTCCGAACTGGGGCGATGCAAACAGTGAGGCTCAGAAATATTCAGACCTCTTCATTGAGGATGCTTCATTCTTCAAGATTGATGATATCAACCTTGGTTACACATTCAATCTCCAGAACAACCTTAAGATTCGTCTTGCCGGTTCCGTACAGAATGTGTGCACATTCACAAAATATTCAGGTCTCGATCCTGAAATCACAAATGGAGACGGTGTGGATACCCAGATTTATCCTCGTCCTCGTCTTTATACTCTTCGTCTTAACATCACATTCTAAGAAGGAGGATTATCAATATGAAAATTTTCAACAAAATATTTATCTTTTCACTTGCAGCGGTTGTATGCTCAGCTTGCCTCGGCGATTTGAACACCAAACCTCTGAACAAGACGGATTTTACTTCTGAGAATGCTTATGAGAATCCGTCGAGCTACTTGAATGCGCTTGCATATATAAATGGTTATTATATGCTCGTAGGCCAGGACGACCCGGGTTCAAACGACCTCGGTTTCTCCGATTCCGGTCAGTCTGAATTCCTAAGACAGTGGTTCAACCTCAATGAGATGACCTGTGATGCATTGAAATGCGTTTGGGGAGACTCATATCTTACTGACCTTCAGAATGACTCCTGGGGTGCAGGAACAAACGATGCAATGGTGGCAGTCTATACCCGTGCCGTGAAAGCTATCGCCCTCGTGAACGAGTTCCTTCTCCAGACAGAAGAGTCTAAACTCGATGCTCGCGGTCAGAGCGACCTTAAGCCAACCATCGCAGGATACAGGGCTGAAGCGCGTTTCCACAGGGCTATGTTCTTCTACGTCCTCATGGATGAGTTCGGCAACCCTCCTTTCCCTATGCCTGAGAACATCGGAGGTGAGAACCCACGCAGGATAGAAAGGGCCGAACTTTTCCAGTGGCTTGAGGATGAGCTCCTTGACCTTGCATCTGATGGCAGCGCAATGCCGGCAAAAGGTGCTGTTCCTTACCCAAGGCCAACCAAAGGATCCGTATGGGCACTCCTGAGCCGTATGTACCTCAATGCAGAGGTTTATACCGGAACAGCAAGGTGGGAGGATGCCAAGAAAGCTTCCAAGAAGGTTATTGATATGGGATATTCAATCCATACTCCATATTCAGACCTTTTCCGTCAGGACAATACTGAGACCGGCGCAGCTGCAGAGGAATTCATCTTTGCCGTAGCTTATGACAGAGTTTTATGCCAGAGTTGGGGTGGTACAACCACATTTACTTCTGCTTCACTCAACGAGGATGCAAACCAGGCACTCGGTGCGGCATTCGGACTGGCCAAGATTAATGGAGAGAACTGGGCAGGCTACCATGTTCCTAATGATTATGTTGCACGCTTCGAACTCCAGGGAGTTGAGTGGGGCAATGAAAATAATCCTTTTGGTTACAATCGTGAGACAAGTGACAAGAGGGCTTTCTTCTCCAACTTCAAGAATAAAGAGACATTTGACCCGTCGGCAATGGCTACCGGATGGTTCTGCTGGAAATTCAACGGTATGAATTCAGACAATACTCTTGCACAGTATGATGGAACTGCAGGTCAGTGGAAACTCTCTTCTACCGATATGCCTATCTTCCGTCTTGCAGAGATGTATCTCAACTATGCTGAGGCTGATGCCCGTCTGAACGGAGGTGAAGTTGTTGATGCTGATGCCAAAGCTTATGTCAAGAAACTCCGCGACCGTGCAGGAGTGGCTACTCCGTCTGACATCACCCTCGACTGGCTGCTCGATGAAAGAGCACGTGAGTTCATGTGGGAAGGACACCGTCGTGTTGACCTTATCCGTTACGGCTATTTTACTGATATGAACTATCCTTGGACTCTCAAGGGCGGTATTCTTTCAGGAAAGGTTGCCATTCCAAGCCACATGACCATATTCCCTATTATCCAGAGCGACCTTAGTGCCAACAGCAACCTCAAGCAGAACCCTGGTTATTAATGGATAGATAAAACAGAATGAATATGAAAACATTAAAATATTTGGCAGCGGCCGCTGCATCTCTTTTGCTGGCATCCTGCACTCTGGAACTGCCAAAGACTACTTTGGCCGCAGAGGGAGACAGGGTCGCACCGGTTCTCAACTCGATTACCAATGTCATTTCTGATGCCAACACTTCAAAGGAGCAGGTTACATTCACATGGGCTCCTGCTGATTTCGGTGTCAGCACCCAGATTGTTTACTTTGTATGGGCCAAACTCGGAGAAAAAGAGTCCATCATAGGTACGTCTTATGACAACAAGCTTTCCATTGCAAAAGGAGACCTCGTCGGTGTCGTCTGCAATGACCTCGGTGGTGCAAAGAATGACAATGTTTCAATTGAATCTTATGTTACTGCCGGTGTCTATGGAACATCGGAGGTTAAGACAATCAAGTCCAATGTAATTACTTACTCCGTCTTCACATATCTCCCTCCTAAGAAGAACATCTGGCTTCCTGGTAAGTATCAGGGATGGTCTCAGTTCGGTACAATGATCTGGGAGGCTGAAGCTGGTTCCAACCAGTACAAGATTCTCGTTGACGTATCAAATCCTGATGAGACTCCTTACTATTTCAAGGTTGTTGACGAAGGTGGCAACTGGGTTGGTATGAATGATGGATACAAGCCTGACGGATGGGAAGTTGCCGATCCGACAAACAGCGATGGAAACTTCTCTGTTACTGCGGCTGAACCTATCCTTTGGCTGACAATCAACACCAAGAAGAAAACAGTAGCCAAAGAAGTTATTTCCAAGGTGGCTATGATTGGAGGATTCAACGGCTGGAATGAAGCAGAAGAGCCTTCATTCACTTATAATGCAACAGACAATGTCTGGGAATCTCCTGTCATCTCATTCACAGGCGATGGCGGATGGCTTGTTCGTCTGAACGCAAGCTGGGATTACAAGTTCGGTAGTGCTGTGCCTTCATCTGATATTGAAGGTGGTTTTGAAATTGTTCAGGGCGGTGGAGACATCACTTCTCCTGCAGCGGGAGACTATATCGTGAAACTCCACACCAACAGGACTCCGTTTGTCATTGTTTACGAAAAACAGTAAAACAGTTTTTGAATTATGAGATTATTGAAAAACATATTTTGGGCAACTGCCGCTACCATTGCGGCAGTGTCCTGCTCAATCGTCAGCGAGGATACGTTCTCAACCAGTCCTGCCGCTCCTGTGTTGGATTCACATACTGACATCCTTATCACAGAAGGCACAAAGTCTGAGGATGTGACGTTCTCATGGACGAAGGCCCGTTTCATCGATGCAGATGAAATACTTTATGATGTATATGTTTCTGCTGAAGACAAGGATGTACTTCTTGCAAAAGACATTAAGGATACATATTATACCACTCCTAAGGAGAGTTTCAGATCTTTCCTTATTGACAATTTCAATTTTGTCAAAAATACTACTCATTCAGTCTCAGTATTCGTGACTGTCAGCGACAGGAATGGCGTACAGATATCTTCTTCCAATCTTGATATTAAGGTATATTATTATGAGGATGCTGTTCCTTCAGAGGTAACTCCTGCGATAACAAGTGTCGTTCTTGATAAATCAACACCATCTGAGAGTGTTGCACTTCTCTCTTGGTCTGAGGCAAGACTTATATATGGAGAAGAAGTTTCATACAAGGTTACTCTTTCAGTAGGTGAGGGTGAAGAGGCTGTGTTGGCTTCAGGTTTGTTTGATACAAGCTTCGCTATGACTGTTGATGCGCTCAATGAGGCTGCCATCGCTGCAGGTGCTGCCGAAGCTGCAGAGTCAGAACTTACGTTCAAGGTATATGCCTGCTGCGAAAGCCTTCCTGAAGGCATTGTTTCGAATACAGTAAAGATTAATGTTACGACTTATGTCGCTACATTCCCAGATGCTATGTGGCTCCCGGGAAGTTATCAGGGATGGGCTCCTGCAACAGCTCCATCACTCAAACAGTCTGCAAAGACCAAAGGTATGTATCAGGGCTTCGTTGATCTTACAACTGCTGATGGAGCAGATGTACAGTTCAAGTTCAGTCCTAACCCAAGATGGGAAGGAGACTTCGGATTCTCTGACGTGACTGTGGAGACCAAAGGAAGTGGGGAACTCTCATTCGCTGTGGCTTCAGCCGCAACAGTTTCAGGTGACAACATCGTTGTACCTTCAGGAATCTATTATATCAAACTTGACAAGAAGTTTGGTACCCTGACCATGGTTCAGACTAAGAATCTTGAACTCATCGGAAGCTTTGCTGCTTCAGGATGGGGTAAAGGTCTTGAGATGGAATGGAACGGAACATCGAAGACTTGGACTTCAAAACAGAATATTGATCTTGCTGCAGGTGATGAGTTTAAATTCCGCTTCAACTCCAATTGGGACTACTCATTCGGAGGTACTGCAGAGAAGGTTGACTTCGCTGGTGGAAATATCGTATTCCAGAAAACTGGTACTTACAAGGTGATTCTGGATGCTTCATCTTCAGACTTCTTTGTGAATGCCCTTGATCTCAATATGCCTGCATATATCACTATGCCTGGCGATTATTCTGGTCACAACTGGAATATAGATAATGATTTCCGTCTCTATCTCAAGGATGAAAATCAGGGAATCTACAAAGGTACTGTTACAATGTATGGCGCCACATACGGATTCAAGTTCGGAAAAGTTGCAGAATGGATTGGAATGTCCGGATCAGTTGAAAGCGGCTTCGTATTTGCCGGTGACAATGGTATGGTTGCTGACGGAACATATTCCTGGGAAGTAAACTTCTCTACAAATACTGCAGTAGCAATTCCTGTTACCAAAGTCGGAATGATTGGTGGCTTCAACAACTGGGGCGGAGATGTAGAGATGACATTTGATCCAGAGACTCTTACTTATAAGGGAGAAGTGACTCTTGAAGTTGGTCAAGAATGGAAATTCCGCTTCAACGGAGGATGGGATTTCAACTACGGCCTGAATGCTGAAGGCATCCTGGTCAATGATGGAGGCAATATCAAGGCTACTGAAGCCGGAACATTTGAGGTTGTTCTTGACATGGCTCACGGCAGCTATGCAACCTACACTATGACAAAGAAATAATTCCTCACAATTAGTCATAGACCTTCAAGAGGGTGTATTCCGAGGCATTTCCAAAGAATACATCCTCTTTGCTATATACAGAAGTTATTTCATCAGGGAAATCTCTCCGTCTATCAACTCCGTTTTGCTTTTCATCTGATTTATTTTCATTATTTACATTAGTTTTTTTACTTTCGTATTTGCTGATAACGTAAATAATAACACTTGAATAACATGAAACATTTTTTCAGGCTTTCAAGCCTATTCTACATTCTTCTGTGTTTCTTCATATCCTGCGAAAAGAATCCGCAGACACAGTTGAATAAAATGTCTGTTACGCCTTCTGCGCTTTATTTTACCAAGGCGGAATCTTCGGATATACTTAATGTCGATACGAATGCTGACCAATGGAAGGTAGTTGTGGATAAAGATGCTGACTGGCTTTCCTTAGACAAGACTTCGGGAAGCGGGTCAGATGTGATAACGGTATCAGTGACGGAGAATAAGTCCGGATCCACGAGGGAAGCTCACATCACCATTTCTGCTCCCGCCTTCAAGACAGCAAATATCCTGGTCAGTCAGGTGTCTGTTGAAGAGTTGATAAATCCTTCAGCTACAGGGCTTTTCGCTATACCTGAACTGCCGGATGCTGATTCTGATTGTGTCTTGTATTACAGGGCCGACAGCAAGTCTCCATTCTATAATTATACGAAGGATATGTATGCCCATATCGGAGTGGTTGAGGCTGAGTGGATGTTCGTTCAGGCACAGTGGAATGAGAATATCGCCAAATGCAAATGGCAGCCATGTCAGGAGAAGAATCTCTGGAAGTTGCCGATTGAGCCGAGTATCAGGGAGTGGTTCTCTTCAGGAGATACTCCTGTAAACAAAATCGGGGTTGTGGTCAGAAGCGCCGACGGAGCTACTCAGACTGAGGACCTTTTTGTCAAGGTCCAGGATACGAAATATGTATTTGAACCGGATCCTGTGGTCAAGGAATCGATGCCAGCAGGTCTGACACACGGAATCAATTACAATTCTGACGGAACTGTTTCCCTTGTTCTGTATGATTTGGACAAGAACCGGAAATATCATGAGTACTGCTATGTGGTTGGAGATTTCAGCGAATGGAAACGCAAATCGGAATATGCCATGAAGCGAGACGAGGTGGCCGGTTGCTGGTGGTATACCTTTACCAATGTAAATCCTGATGAAGAATACCTTTTCCAGTACTATGTCGGTTCTGCTGACGGGACAGGTTTCAGATTACATGATCCATATACTGAAATCGTATATGACGGATCGAATGATAAATACATAACTTCAACTACATATCCTGGACTTCGGGAATATCCTGCCGGGACAAGCGGACTTGTGTCTGCATTCAAGGTGAATAGAGATAAATATGTTTGGAAAATAAACGACTACAAGGTGGAAGACATTGATGACCTTGTAATATATGAAATGCATTTCAGGGACTTTACCCAGACCGGTGACATTGCAGGGGCACTCGAGAAGATGGATTATCTTGATGCTCTTGGAGTCAATGCCGTTGAGGTCATGCCTGTGCAGGAATTCGATGGCAATGATAGCTGGGGATATAATCCATGTTCATATTTTGCTCTTGACAAGGCTTATGGCTCGCGTGAAATGTACAAGAAATTTATTGACGAGTGTCATAGTCGCGGGAAGGCTGTGATAGTCGATGTCGTATATAACCACCTTACAGGAGCTCATCCTTATGCAAAACTTTACTGGGATTCCTCAAACAACAAGACTGCAGCCAACAACCCTTGGTTCAATGTTGATGCTCCTCACCCATATAGCGTATATCACGACCTGAACCATGAGAATGAAATGGTCAGGGACCATGTGAAGAAGAGTTTGGAATATCTTCTCAAGGAATACAAGGTGGATGGATTCAGATTTGATTTGACAAAGGGCTTCACCAGCAAGTCCAGCACTGAGTCCACGGCTTCCAACTATGATCAGAGCCGTATTAATATCCTAAAGGAATATATATCTGCTGTGAAGGTTGTAAATCCTGATGCGGTTGTCATCCTTGAGCATTTTTGCGACACCAGTGAGGAGAATGAACTTGCAAAGGCAGGTGCAAAAGTTTGGAGGAACCTCAACCATGCATATTGCCAGGCAGCCATGGGTTATTCTGACAGTTCGTTCGGCGGGCTTTGGACAGGTACTTCCATGCCGTTCGGCTCTTATGTTGGATATATGGAGAGCCATGATGAAGAGAGAACTGCTTTCAAATCAGAGGCTTATGGTATTGCGGGCATCAAAGGCAATCTTGACGTGAGAATGAAGAGAGAGGCTTTGAATGCAGCCTTCTTCCTGACAGTCCCGGGCCCTAAAATGCTCTGGCAGTTTGAGGAACTCGGCTATGATATCTCTATTGATGAAAACGGGAGAACAGGCAGGAAACCGATTCACTGGGATTACTATGACGTTCCACAGCGGAAAGCATTGTACGATACCTACTGCAGCCTCATTAAATTCCGTAACGAGAATCCACGCTTCTTTGATTCGGACGCTTCGTTCAATTGGAATGTAACTGGATGGGATAACGGACGCTCGATAACCTGTACGGCTGATGGAAAATCCTTCGCTGTAATCGGCAACTTCACGACTGCTACAAAGAACATATCCGTTGCACTCCCTTCTGATGGGCAGTGGAAAGACTATGAGGCCTTCGGCACTCAGACTTATGATGTTCCGTCGGACAAGAGACTGACAATCAGCCTCAATCCAGGAGAATTCAGACTGATAACAAAATAATCGGTCCTTCCGATACATTCTTAAACTTGAGGAAGTAACATTAAAAATAATGCCATGAAACTTAAAACACTGATTTCGCTGGCTATAATTGCCATTGCTGCTATTTCATGCGAGCCAAAGGAAAACAACAGGAATCCTCAGACGCCTGAGCCTGCAGATGAAATTCCATTTGCAAAGGGAGCCGACATAGGCTGGTACACTGAAATGGAAAGCAAGGGATACAAGTTCTACACTGCAGATGGAAAGGAAATGGACTGCCCTGCGTTGATGAAATCCCTGGGCTTCAATTCTTTACGTTTCAGAGTATGGGTTAACCCTGCAGAAGGGTGGAATGGAAAGGAAGACCTGTTGAAAAAATGCCTGCGGGCAAAGGAGCTCGGGATGGCAATAATGATTGACTTTCATTATTCAGACAACTGGGCGGACCCCGGAAAACAGATCATACCTGAGGCATGGAAAGACTACGGCCTGGACAAACTTGCCGCTGCAGTTGCAGAGCACACCTCCGATGTACTCAATATGCTCAAAAGCAAGGGAATAGACGTCGCATGGGTTCAGGTTGGGAATGAGGTCACCAACGGAATGTTGTGGGAAGCAGGCCGCGTTCAGGGTCAGAATGCCGCTGGCTTCGCCAAACTCTTCAAAGCCGGAGCCGACAAGGTCAGGGCGATATATCCGGATGCAAAAGTCATCCTGCACATCGACAACGCATGGAAGATGGACACGCTCAACTGGTTCTACGGCCTGATGGCCAATACCGGAGTGGAATATGACATGATAGGCCTGTCCCTTTATCCTTCATATTGGGAGAACGGAGGTTATCCTGACTGGAAAGACAAGGTCAACAAGGCCATTTCCAATGTGAAAACCCTTGCCGGAACTTACAGAAAAGATATAATGATGGTGGAATTCGGAATGCCGGCATCTGAGCCTCAGGCGTCAAAAGCTGCCCTTGAGGCCCTTATTAACGGGCTTAAGGGTGAATCCCGTTTCAAAGGTGTCTTCTATTGGGAACCGGAATCTGAAAATAGCCGCAACGGTTATGACTATGGTGCTTTCAAGGACGGGAAGGCAACAATCGCTCTTGATCCATTCAAAAATTAAATCGTATGAAAAAGATATTGACAATGATTGCAACGACTGCAGTTCTTGCTTCTTGTGCCCGGCCAGCTTTCGACCCGTCAACGGTTGTCGATGCCGATTTCAATCAGGTTAACCGGGTTGAACCCCTTTCATGGTGGGTTGGAATGAAGACTCCTCTCCAGCTTATGGTACAAGGCCCGGAGATTTCGACTTACGATGTTGTCTTTGAAGGTGGCAAGGCCAGAATTAAACAGATTCACAAGGCTGACAGCCCGAATTATCTTTTCCTGGATGTAGAATTTGCTGCTTCTGCTCAGCCAGGCACATATTACCTTGTTTTCAGCAAGGGTGATGAAAGCTTCAAGGTGCCTTATCAGGTTGCCGCCCGGCGTGAAGGCTCGGCACAGAGGCTCAGTTTCTCGACCAAGGATCTGATCTACCTCATTATGCCTGACCGTTTCGTGGATGGAGACCAGAGTCTCGATGCTGTTCCGCGTAATATGGAAAGCGTTGACAAAGAGTCGTTTACAGGACGCCATGGCGGAGACATTGCCGGAATACGCAGTCAGCTTGATTACCTCGCAGACCTTGGGGTGACCGCAATCTGGAATACCCCTCTGCTAGAGGATAATGAACCGGTAGTCTCATACCACGGATATGCCTGCACTGACTACTATCATATTGACCGCCGCTTCGGAACCAATGAGGACTACCGTAACCTCGTCGCCGAAGGCCATTCAAAAGGCATAAAGATGATAATGGATATTGTCACAAACCACTGTGGTACATCACATTGGTGGATGGCAGACCTTCCTTTCAAGGACTGGATCCATGTGTGGCCGGAATACACCAAAAGTAACTGCGCCTTCTCCGTCCATAACGACCCCTATTGTTCGGATCTCGACAAGGAGAACATGCTTGGCGGATGGTTCGACACCTCGATGCCGGACATGAATCTTGACAATCCTTATGTGCTTCAGTATTTCAAGCAGTGGGCTGTATGGTGGATTGAATATGCCGACCTTGACGGACTCCGCGTTGACACCTATCCTTACAACGAGAAGGAGCCGATGAGCCAGTGGTGCAAGAGCGTGCGCGAAGAATATCCGAATATCAACATCGTAGGGGAGGTTTGGTCATGCAATGTCCCTCAGCTCGCATACTGGCAGGCAAACCACCCGAACAAGGACGGCTTCAATAGCAATCTTCCGTGCATCATGGA
Organism: uncultured Bacteroidales bacterium; assembly: GCA_945827785.1. GTDB lineage: Bacteria > Bacteroidota > Bacteroidia > Bacteroidales > UBA932 > Cryptobacteroides. The sequence continues at coordinate 25,666 of CALZOR010000003.1, forward strand.
CTTCCCGCTTCAGGCTGCAATTTGCGAGGGCATGCCACGTGACACTGTCAACTGGGATGAAGGCATGGTCAAGATATATGATGCAATTGCGAATGATCTGTATTATACTGACATGTCCAATATGATGATATTCCCTGGAAACCATGATACTGAGCGTATTGCAGATATTCTCAACAAGAGCGTGCCACGCCAGAAAATCGTCATGGCAATGATGGCCACCCTGAGGGGAATTCCTCAGATTCTTTATGCGGATGAGCTCATGGCCGTAAGCAAGGACAGGCGCTGGGGACACGGAGGTCTCAGAATTGACTTCCCTCTCAACTGGAAGAATGACCCCGTAGCCGTCGAGGTACATGATTACACGAAGACACTTTTCAACTGGCGCAAGACCGCTTCGGCAGTGCATGGCGGCAATACGATTCATTTCCTGCGCCGTGACAATACTTATGCGTATTTCCGATATGACAAGGATCAGAGTGTGTTCGTCTATATAAACAACTCCCGCCGCAATCAGGTGATTCCTTGGGAGGACTATGCTGAATTCACTTGCGCCGGAGCCCGCAGAAGGGGAGTCTCGTCCGAGGCTCTCGTAAGGGGAATGAACGTAGCCACAGGTGATGTCGTGGATTTCTCGTCACCTGTTAAAGTTGGTCCCCGTTCTGTCCTGATAGTGGATTTCAAATAGCTCTATTCGAGGCAGATACCTTCAGCTGACATGGCGGAGAGAGCCGCCATGTGGCTTTCTGCGTCGACCCAGGCAAGTGCATCTTTGATGAGATGCACCCTGAAACCTGCTTTCAGAAGGTCTTCGCAGGTGTTTCTTACGCAATACTCAGTGGCAATGCCGCAGACATAGACATCCCGAGTATCCAGAAGCTCAAGAACCTCTCCCAGAGACTGTCCGGCATTGTTGACGCCCTCGAAACCGGAATACTGTTCGCATGTCTTGTCGCATCCCTTGTCGAAAGTGAGCTCTTCGACCACATAGGGCTGAAGGTCCTTGTGGATATCACCTCCATGAGTTCCGGCAACGCAGTGTGAAGGCCAGATGCCTCCCTCGCTCTTGAACGAGCAGTGGTCGGCAGGATGATGGTCCCTGATGAAAAGGATGGGGAAGGTGTCAAGTATCTCATTTTCAGCCCCTTCATTGCCTTCAGTCCTTGAATCGATGAAACGGAGGGTTTGCTTTACCGCCTCCTCTGCATTCTGGCATGCAAGACTTCCGTCAATGAAGTCATAGAGCATGTCCACGACGACAAGTGCACAGTTTGTCATAATTTGAAATTGTTGATTTCGTTTACAAGACGTGTTATTATGCTCATCTTGAGATTGTAAAGGTCGTCGGAAATGTCAACCTTGTAGTAGTGAGGGTTGATAAGACGCCTTTCGCTCGGGCTGAAATGTGCCAGAGTCGTGTTGTAATACTCCTTCTTTTCCGCAAGGGTATGTGTCGGAGCACAACGTTTTCCATTCTCTATCACCTTGTGCTGCATCACGAAAGCAGTGTATTCCCCGGCCTCGAAAGTCTTGTATTTGTAACGGTCGTACTCATCGGTGACGGTGAAGGTCTCTCCGGCCTCGATTTTTTGTGAGAGGCTGTCCCCGCGCAGACAGGTGACGTCCACCTTGAAAATTTCCCCCTTCACAGGGTCGTTCTTCATGATGCGGTAGGTAATCTGGAATCCCGGGTTGATGAGCTTGATCTTGTCCTCGGACCTTTTCAGGACAGCCTCGGAATCAATCTGGACCAGTTTATAGACATTGCCGAAACAAGGAGCCGCCTTGCTGGTTGCAATCGCATCTCCGACGCCATAGGAGTCGATGCAGGCACCCTGTCTTTCAAGGTCGGTAATGAGATATTCGTCAAGCGAGTTGGTCGCAAATATCTTGCACTTGCTGAACCCGTTCTCATCCAGAATGCGGCGGCATTCAGTCGAAAGGTAGGCAAGGTCGCCGCTGTCGAGACGCACGCCGTATCCGTAAGGATAACTGTCATCGATGCCGTTTTCCTTATAAGCCTTCATGGCATTGAGGATGCCGCATCTGAGGGTGTCATAAGTGTCAATCAATAGAATGAGAGGCTCGTTCCTGTGAGTCCTGATATATGTGCAGAATGCCTCATGCTCTCCCGAAACGGTGCTGCCGAAAGAGGTGACATAGCTGTGTGCCATGGTGCCGGTGGAACCGCAGCCGAACATCGCCCCCGTGAGGATGTTTGAAGTGTTGCTGCATCCTGCAATTATGGCCGCCTTGGCACCGTATGTCGCTGCCCATGGCCCGTGTGCCCTTCTTGAACCGAATTCGCTGACCGGACGGTTGGTCGCCCTGCAGACCCTGGAGGCCTTTGTCGCAACCGCCATCTGGTGGTTCATTATGCAGAGCATCGGGGTTTCAAGTACCTGAGCCTCGATGAGAGGGCCTTCCACTATGATGACCGGCTGGTTCGGGAAGACTATTTCTCCTTCACGCATTGCATAGACATTGCCGGTGAATTTCATCGCACTGAGGTAGCCCCTGAAATCCTTGTACTCTTCGCCTGGAAGGAATTTCTCGAAAAATCCAGGATCCATGTTTCCGAGATTCTGAACCATCTCGATGACTTCCTCGGTACCGCTTACTACAGCCCAGTTGTTGTTCTCGGGGGCTTTTCTGTAGAAGAGGTTGAACACGGCAACTTTATCTTTCATTCCGTTGTCGTAGAACGACTTTCCCATCGTGTACTGGTACTTGTCGGAGCAATATGCGTTATTCAGCATGATGATCTTATTTCTGACGTAGGAAAACCTGGACAGGACAACCGCAGAAGTCGAATTTCTCGCGGAGTTTGTTTTCAAGGAAACGCCTGTAAGGTTCGCGGATGTACTGCGGAAGATTACAGAAGAACGCGAATGACGGACTTCTGGTCGGAAGCTGTGTTATATACTTGATTTTTATGTATTTGCCCTTCCATGCAGGTGGTGGGTAATTCTCGATTTCAGGAAGCATCTCCTCATTGATCTTCGAGGTGCTTATCTTTCTGGAGTAGTTCTCGTACACGGCCTCGGCAGCGTTGAGCACGTCCATGATCCTCTGCTTGTTGATGACGGAAGTGAATATGATCGGGAGGTCGTTGAACGGCGCAAGACGAGCCTTGATGGCCTCCGTGTATTCTTTCATCGTGTTGCTGTCCTTCTCGATTGTATCCCATTTGTTGACCACGATCACGCAGCCTTTCTTGTTCCTCTGGATGAGGTTGAATATGCTCAGGTCCTGGGATTCAATGCCGGTCTGTGCATCGATCATCAGGATGCAGACATCGGAATGTTCGATTGCACGGATGGACCTCATGACAGAATAGAATTCGAGGTCCTCATGAACCTTGGTTTTCTTCCTCATGCCGGCTGTGTCAACCAGCATGAACTCATGCCCGAATTTATTATAAAGTGTTGCTATTGAGTCTCTTGTTGTGCCGGCAATAGGTGTGACGATGTTCCTTTCCTTTCCGAGGAGGGCATTGGTCAGGGAGGACTTGCCCACGTTCGGCTTTCCGACAATCGTGAAATGCGGAAGTTCCGGATGCTCGTCCTTGTCCGGGTCGTCTTTCGGCAGAAGCTTCACGATTTCGTCCAGAAGGTCTCCGGTACCTCCGCCGTTTGCCGCAGAGATGCTCCAGATCTCGCCTAGACCGAGAGAATAGAACTGGAAAGCATCGAACATCTTTGCTCCTGAGTCCACCTTGTTTACGGCAAGCACGACCGGTTTTCCGCTTCGCCTGAGCAGGTCTGCGATTTCTTCGTCATAGTCGGTGATGCCGGTTCCCGCTTCAACCATGAAAAGCACAACGGAAGCCTCCTCGATTGCGAGGACGACCTGCTTGCGGATTTCTTCTTCGAAGATGTCGTCCGAGTTGGATGTATATCCTCCGGTATCAACGACGGAAAACTCCGTTCCGCACCATTCACACCTGCCGTAGTGCCTGTCACGGGTTACTCCGGCAGTTTCGTCAACAATCGCCTGACGCATTCCCACGAGGCGGTTGAAAAGGGTGGACTTTCCTACATTAGGCCTGCCCACAATAGCTAATAGGCTCATAATAAATCATTTAAATCGCCCTATGGGCGGTTGCACATTCCGCCTCACGGCGGAGGAAAGGGGAGTGTCAGCGGCAGGCATGGCAGTCGCCGCATCCTGAATCCCCGCAGTCCGGGGCCTTCTTCCTTCGTCCCCAGAGTTTCATTTCATCTTCCTTGGCGCAACGTATTCCGCGTTTGCGCATTTCCACGTTGTGCTCAATCTCGGTCTCGGGAAATTTTCCGTCCTTGCGGAAGAAAATGTTTACACCGAGACCGACCACGCACAGGGCGACAAGGAGGATTGCTGCAATGAATATCTCCATCAGTTGATGAAGCTTGAGCTGATTGGCTCGTAGTTATAAACCTTCTCGATGATGTCGGCAAAGGTGTCCGTCATCGTCAGGACGGTAATCTTGCTCTTGTCCTTGGCAGGATCGGTGCTGAGAGGAATGGTATCGGATACGATGACTTCCTCAAGAGCCGATTCGGCAATTCTTTCGTAAGCCGGACCTGAGAACACTGCATGCGTGGCACAAGCCCTTACGCTCTTTGCTCCCATGTCCTTGAGGACGTTGGCAGCCTTGGTGAGGGTGCCTGCGGTGTCGATCATGTCGTCCACGATGATCACGTTCTTGCCTTCCACGTCGCCGATTGCAGTGATGGAGCCGACAACGTTCGCTCTTTCACGGGATTTGTGGCAGATGATCACCGGGCACTGGAGGTAGCGCGCATAGGCATTGGCCCTCTTTGCTCCTCCCATGTCGGGTGCTGCGATTGCAAGGTTCTCAATGTTGAGGTTCTTCAGGTATGGAAGGAAAACTGAACTTGCATAGATGTGATCGACAGGGAAGTCGAAGAATCCCTGAATCTGGTCTGCATGAAGGTCGCATGTCATGACTCTGTCGCAGCCTGCTGCATGAAGGATGTTGGCAACAAGCTTCGCGCCGATTGATACTCTTGGCCTGTCCTTGCGGTCCTGCCTTGCCCATCCGAAATAAGGCATTACGGCAATCACGGTGTGAGCTGATGCCCTTTTTGCGGCATCGATCATAAGAAGCAGCTCAAACAGGTTCTCTACAGGAGGGAAGGTGGATTGCACGATGAAGACAGTGGCTCCCCTGACACTCTCATTGAATGATGGCTGGAACTCACCGTCGCTGAAAGTCAATACATCGGATGCTCCAAGTTCGATGTTCATCGCCTTGGCAACTTTGAGTGCGAAGTCCTTGGAGGCTCTGCACGAGAATAGTTTGATTTTATGTTCGTTATGCATTATGGTTGAGGGTGTTGGTTGTCATTTTCAATTGTCTCGAGCACCTGGTCGATGTAGGAAAGGATCTCTTCCCGTCCCATGCCGGTTTCCGACGAGCTGACGAAGATTGGCGGGAGTTCTTCCCAAAGCTCCAGTATCTGTTTCTTGTTCTGCTCGAGTCTCGAAGCAAGCTGGCTTGCGCTGCTCTTGTCCGCCTTCGTGAAAATGATGGCGAAAGGAATGCGGCTCTGGCCGAGCTCGATCAGGAAATCCATGTCGATTTTTCCAATTTCGTGTCTGGAGTCGATCAGTACGAAAAGCAGGACCATTTCCTGCGAGAGGTTGATGTAGTTGCGGATTACCTGCTCCAGTTTCTGTTTGCCTGTGGCGGAGATTTTTGCGTAGCCATAACCGGGCAGATCGACAAGATACCATTTACGGTTGATGAGAAAATGGTTGACAAGACGCGTCTTGCCGGGCTTTGACGAGGTCAGGGCAAGTTTCCTGTTGTTGCAGAGCATGTTTATCAAGGACGATTTGCCAACATTTGACCTTCCGATGAAAGCGAATTCAGGAAATCTCTGCTTCGGTTTCTCGGAAATTCGTGTACTGCTGCCTGCAAAAAGCGCTTCGGTAATCTTCATAATCGATAGGGCCTGAAAACAGGCGGCAAAGATATTAAATTTTATCGTATTTATAGTTAGAGTCCGGGAATTTTTGCTAAATTTGTAGTCGCCATGGCGGCATGCATATTTTATAGGAACAATTGCGGGGAATATGAACAGGGAATTTATTGACCTTCTTGAATTTCAGACAAGAATGAAAGAGGGGGTGGAATGTCTTTTCCCAGGCAAGTTCTGGCTGAGAGCCGAAATCAGCGCCGTCAAGGCCCGTCCGGGAGGCCATTGTTACCTAGAGCTGTCGCAGAGCGGTCCCAGCGGTCTGGTTGCAAAGGCCAGCGCAGCCATCTGGAGCTCCAAATACCGTTTCCTCGCACCATTCTTCGAGTCTGTGACAGGCAGCCCTCTATCTGAAGGCATGACTGTCCTGGTGCATGTGCAGGTTTCATACAGTCAGTTGTACGGTTTCACACTTGTAATAGATGACATAGATCCGGAATTTTCCCTCGGCCAGAAGGAAATGGAGCGTCAGAAGACCATTGAAAGGCTTAAGGCAGAGGGACTTATGGATTTGCAGAAGGGCTTGCATCTGCCCCGCCTGCCGTACCGCTTGGCCGTGATTTCCGCGGAGGATGCAGCCGGATACCGTGACTTCATGAAGCATCTGCATGAAAATGAATACGGATTCGTGTTTGATACTGTCCTTTTCCCGGCTCTGATGCAGGGGGCGCAGTGTCCGTCTTCGGTCATTGAGGCCATGGATTCCGTTCTGGCTGGCGAGGAGGACTTCGATGCCGTGCTGATTCTCAGGGGTGGAGGGTCGAAACTGGACCTTTCCTGCTTTGACGATTACGAGCTCGCGAGCGTGATTGCCCAGTATCCGCTGCCGGTGTTCACTGCCGTCGGTCATGACCAGGATTTCCATGTCTGTGACATGGTCGCTTTTTCTTATCTGAAAACCCCGACTGCCCTTGCCGATGAACTTTTGTCCATATATGAGGATGAGGATTCCCTGCTGTCTTCCTTTGTTTCCCGCATAAGGATGGCTTTTCTGAACAGGGTGGCCATTGACGAGAACAGGCTGGCCTTGCTCAATTCTCGTATCCGAGGTGCCTTTTCCCTGAGGTTGTCGAAGATGGAATCGGCCCTGGATATGCTTCAGACGCGTATTCATGCTGCGGATCCCCGGAAAATCCTTGAAAGGGGATATGCTCTGGCCCTTGGTCCTGATGGTGCGGTCCTGAAGGCTGCCGGCGGAGTCAGTGCCGGGCAGAGGATGGGAGTCATGTTTTCGGACGGAATAGTACGATGTATTGTCGATAAAGTAGAGATGAAAGAAGATGGAGAAGAAATTTGATTATGATGCAGCAGTTGCCGAACTGGAGGCAATTGCGGCGAAGGTCGAGGACCCGAAGACGGCCGTTGAGGATATGGAAAAGATGATAAGGCGTTCGGCCGAGCTGGTCGCAGCCTGCCGCGGATATCTGCGCGGGGTGAGGGAGAAGGTCGATGAAATTGAAAAATGTTAAACACTCTGATAACTGATTCTATATGTGTGCTAAAAAGAAAGTCAAGATGATTTATGACACCGACAGATGGCTGCTGCCGTTCAAAGGTGCCATTGATGCAAGGCATGAGAGGATTCTTCAGATGCACAAGAAGATTGCCGGGGAGGGAACGCTCGCGGATGCTCTCAATAACCACATCTACTACGGGATGCATCGTGATGCCCAGGGACGCTGGATATTCCGCGAATGGGCCCCGAATGCTGTAAAGATTTATCTCATAGGAGATTTCAATAACTGGAAACGTTCAGAGGCATATGCCCTCAAACCTGTCGGGGACGGCAATTGGGAAATTGTCCTGGATGCCATGTTCCTCAATCACGGCTCTCTGTACAAGCTCTACATCGAGTGGCCGGGCGGAGGTGCGGAGAGGCTTCCGGCCTACACTACCCGAGCCGTTCAGGACCCTGTTACCAAGCAGTTCTGCGCTCAGGTATGGGCTCCGGAGAAGCCTTACAAATGGCGTCACCGCAAGCCGGGCAAGAGACCTCATCCTCTGATTTACGAGTGCCATATCGGAATGGCCAGCGAAAAGGAAAAGGTAGGGACATTCGAGGAATTTCGCCAGGATGTGCTTCCGAAGGTGGCCGATCTGGGATATGACACAATCCAGATCATGGCTCTTCAGGAACATCCGTACTACGGTTCGTTCGGCTATCAGGTTGCGAACTTCTATGCCCTGAGTTCACGTTTCGGAACTCCTGAGGAATTCAAGGCCCTCGTGGATGATGCCCATGGTCTTGGAATTGCCGTTGTGATGGACATAGTCCACTCACATTCAGTGGATAACGAGGCTGAAGGCCTCGGAAGATTCGATGGACGCGAGGATTTATATTTCTACAAGGGATATCAGGGAAGGCACCCGGCATGGGGATCGCGCTGTTTCGACTATGGTAAGGATGAGACAAAGTATTTCCTTCTTTCCAACTGCAAATTCTGGATGGAGGAATATCACATCGACGGATTTCGTTTTGACGGAGTGACCAGCATGCTCTACTGGGACCACGGACTGGGCAAGGATTTCGTCGGATATGACAATTATTTCAACAGCGGCGTGGATGAGAATGCAGTGACATATCTTGCCCTTGCCAACATCCTCGTCCATCAGATGAACAAGGACGGATTCACGATTGCGGAGGATGTGAGCGGAATGGCCGGTCTTGCGGCGCCGTTCGAGGCCGGTGGTGTCGGATTTGACTTCAGGATGAGCATGGGAGTTGCCGACAACTGGATAAAATGGATAAAGGAACTTCCTGACGAGCGCTGGAGCATGGGAGAAATGTGGTGGCAGCTCACCAACAAACGTGAAGATGAGAAAACAATCAGCTATGCCGAATGCCACGACCAGGCGATGGTTGGAGACAAGACTATAGCCTTCCGCCTGATGGATGCTGCAATGTACACCTCCATGAACAAGGAAAGCCGATCGGTGGTTATTGACAGAGGCATTGCCCTGCATAAGATGATAAGGCTCGTTACCCTGGCTACCTCTGGCAATGGCTACCTGACCTTCATGGGAAATGAATTCGGGCATCCTGAGTGGATTGACTTCCCGAGAGAGGGGAACGGATGGTCCTACAAATATGCCAGAAGGCAGTGGTCGCTTGCTGAGCCGGACTACCTGCGGTACAAGAATCTTCGCAATTTCGACAAGGCGATGATTTCCCTTGAACGCAAGGAATCATTCCTTGACGAGAAACCGGAGCTTCTGGTTCAGGACGAAGAGAAAAAAATATTGATATTCAAAAGAAAAAGCTGTATCTTTGCGCTCAATTTCAATCCCGTTTCCTCTTTCACGGACTACGGTTTCGCAGCTCCGGCAGGGAAGTGGGAATGTGTGCTTAATACAGATGAAAGCGAATTTGACGGCTTCTCCAGACTTAAAACTGGTGAGGAGCATTTCAGTGTGCCGGAAAAATCCCCTAACGGCAATGGAAAATATGATTCCACATTGTACCTGTATCTTCCTTGCAGATGTGCAGTGGTCCTGAAAAAGATTGATTAAATAACCTAAATAAATAAAAGTATGGCTTTTCTTAAATTCAACAAGTCCGAACTTGTGAACCTTGAGTACTCTCTCAAACGCGAGATAATCGAGGCCAACAAGTCCGGTGCCTGCTGCAACACGTCAATCGTGACTTGTAACACAAGACGCTATCACGGGCTGCTGGCTGTTCCGGTGACTGAGTTCGGGGGTGGAAAGTACATGTTGCTGTCTTCTCTTGATGAGAGCCTTGTTCTTGGGGGCAAGCAGTTCAATCTCGGAATCCACTGCTATGGCGATACCTATGAGCCGAGAGGACATAAGTACATCGTGGATTTCGATGCCTTCCCAGTGCCGATGGTGACTTACAAGGTCGGAGGAATCCTTTTCACCAAGACAATCATGATGGCTCCTGACAATGATCAGGTCATGATCCGTTATGAACTTCTTGAGGCTCCTTCCAAAGTGTCACTTATCCTCAAGCCTTTCCTCGCATTCAGAAGCGTACACAGTCTTACCTCTCAGAATGCAAAGGCCAATACCAGCTATGAAACTGTTGACGGAGGAGTATCTTTCAGACTCTATGACGGCTTCCCGGACCTTAATCTTCAGATATCCGGCAAGGCTGCCTTCAAATCGCAGCCGTATTGGTACAATGGTATCACCTATTCTGACGAATACCGTCGCGGTTTCAACTGCCGCGAAGACCTTTTCGTCCCAGGTTCATTCACAACTGAGATGAAACCGGGTGATTCCGTGGTTTTCTCAGCTTCTGTCAATGAGGTGAGTCAGAAAGGACTCAAGAGAAAGTTCTCCGACTACCTCAAGAAAAGGCAGGATGTCAATTCCAACCATGACCTGCTGGTCCGCAATGCAGACTTGCACAAGAGTGTCGTCAATGGAAGGGAGCGCATCAATGCTGGATTCTCATGGCTTGAGACTGGCCTTCTCAGAGAGACCATCATCTCACTTCCGGGCCTCACCCTCTATGCAAATGGCGACAAGGCTGAATTTGAGAAGATACTTGATACTTTGATCGAAGATGAGCAGGAGCGTCTCTTCAGACGTACCACGCAGGTTGAAAGCCCGCTCAGACTCACAGACACTATTCAGCAGTACATCCACTTCGGGGCAGATGAGAAATATGTCTGGAAGAAATACGGCAAGACCCTCATGGGCATCATCGAGAGTTATGCTCCGGGATGCCGTAAGGAGGTTGCAATGCACCCGAACGGACTGCTTTGGGCCCAGATGGACAGGACTGCTCTTTCATGGATGAATGCCTATGTTCATGGACATCCGGTGACTGAAAGGGCCGGATACCAGGTTGAGACAAATGCCTTCTGGTACAATGCTCTCTGCTTTGCAATCGACATGGAGACCAGGTACGGGTCGGCAAAGAGCGGATTCGTCGCAAAATGGACTCCGGTCCGTGACTTGGTGAAGGAAAATTTCCAGCCGACATTCTACAAGCCGGAGTGGGGCTACCTTGCCGACTATGTCGACAACTCGCATGCCGACCCTGCTGTAAGGCCTAACCAGCTCTTCGCTGCATGTCTTGACTACAGCCCGGTTGACGACGAGGTCAAGTCTGAGATTGTGATGACAATCAACACCGAGCTCCTGACCAAGAGGGGAATCCGTAGCCTTTCTCCAAGAAATGAGGCTTACAGGGGTGTATATGAGGGCTCTCAGATTGACAGGGACCTTGCATACCATCAGGGTTGCGCCTTCCCTATGCTTCTGGCTCCATATATTGACATCTGCTTCAAGATGATGGGCAGCACTTTCTACAAGAGGGCTGAGTATCTTACCGAAGGCTTCTATCAGGACATCAACAAGCATGGTGTCGGCCTGTTCTCCGAACTTTATGACGGAGATCCACCTCATGAGCCGCACGGAGCCATCTCTTGTGCATGCAGCACCTCGGCTCTTCTGAGAATTGACTATATCATGAACCAATATAAGGAGGTGAAGTAATGAAAGTTCTGATGTTCGGATGGGAGTTCCCTCCTCATATTGCAGGAGGTCTGGGAACAGCCTGCTACGGTATGACCAAAGGTCTGGCATACAATAATGTGGATGTGCTCTTCGTGATGCCTTCCGCTTCAGGTGACGAGGACCAGTCAGCCGTTAAAATCATTAATGCAAGTGATGTTGCAGTTGACACTGTTTCTGCAACAGTTGACGAATTCCTTGGAAAGGTGCAGTTCGTACACATCGGGACGAACATGGTTCCTTACGTTGACCCTCAGGATTTCAGCAAGATAGTTGAAGAAGAGAGAAAACGCCAGGTGAAGGGATTCCGTGTACAGTACGGCCAGAAGTACAAATTCTCCGGAAAATACGGAACCAACCTTATGGAGGAGGTTGCCCGCTATGCCATGGTCGGTGCGACTATTGCCCTTCAGCACAAGGATGAATTCGATGTGATCCATGCTCATGACTGGCTCACATATCTGGCTGGAGTTGCCGCAAAGCAACTTACCGGCAAACCGCTTGTGGTTCACATGCATGCCACTTCATACGACCGTGCGAGTGACGACCAGGTCGATACGCGCGTGGTTGACATCGAGACTAAGGGCATGATGGCTGCCGACAAGGTAATGGCAGTGAGTGAGCTCACAAGAAATATCTGTATCAATCGTTATGGTATCAGCCCTGATAAGGTTGTGGCTGTCCACAATGCCGTTGACTTCAGCGGAAGGGAGAAACTTGAGGTTGAGAGGAATGTAAAGGACAAGGTTGTGACCTTCCTTGGTCGTGTGACTTACCAGAAGGGACCTGAATATTTCATCGAGGCTGCTGCAAAGGTCCTCAAGAGGTGCAATAACGTGCGCTTCGTGATGGCCGGAAGCGGTGATATGCTCAACAGGTGTATCCGCCACGTGGCACGTCTGGGCATTTCTGACAGGTTCCACTTCACGGGATTCCTTCGCGGAATGGAGGTACACAAGATGTTCGCTCTCTCGGATGTTTATGTAATGCCTTCAATTTCAGAGCCTTTCGGTATCTCTCCTTTGGAGGCGATGCAGACCAACGTCCCTTCAATCATTTCGAAGCAGTCCGGCTGCGCCGAAATTCTCAAATATGCATTGAAGGTTGATTTCTGGGATGTCGATGCAATGGCGGACGCCATCTACGGCCTTCTCAACTATCCGGCAATCTCATCACTTGCTGCACGTTGCGGATATGATGAGGTAAACAGCATCAAATGGAACGATGTTGCCGCAAAAATCAAAGGTATTTATCAGGAAGTTATTGACAATAATAAAAAATAAACGATATGAAAAAGAGTTTGTGTCTGTATTTTCAGGTACATCAGCCAGCCAGATTGAGACTTTACAGATTTTTTGATATTGGAAAAGACTCTCATTATTATGATGATTTCGCAAACAGGACCATTCTCCGCAGGGTTGCCCAGAAATGCTACCTTCCGATGAATGCCCTCTTGCTTGAGCAGATCAACGAGAACAAGGGACAGCTCAAAGTTGCCTTCTCGATTTCAGGAACTGTTCTCGAGCAGTTTGACAGATATGCTCCCGAGGTGATTGAAAGTTTCCGCAAGCTTGCAGCTACAGGCTGCGTGGAGTTTCTCTCGGAGACTTACTACCACTCTCTTGCTGCTCTTGCTTCAGAGTCTGAGTTCAAACATCAGGTACTCAAGCACAAAGCTGCAATCGAGCACTACTTCGGAGTAACCCCTACCGCTTTCCGCAACACAGAGCTCATCTACTCTGATGCAATCGGAGAAATGGTACATGAGATGGGCTTCAAGACCATGCTTACAGAAGGTGCAAAGCACGTCCTCGGATGGAAGAGCCCTAACTTCGTTTACAATTGTGCACAGGCTTCAGGCCTGAAGCTCCTTCTCAAGAATTCTTCACTGAGCGACGATATCGCATTCAGGTTCTCAGACAAGGGATGGTCAGACTATCCACTCACTTGCGAGAAATACCTGTCATGGATCAAATCAGCTGCCCAGAACGAGGAAATCGTGAACCTTTTCATGGATTATGAGACATTCGGAGAGCACCAGAAAGCTCAGAGCGGAATCTTTGATTTCATGAAATTCCTGCCTCAGACCGTAATCGCTGACGGTGAGTTTGAGTTCGTAACTCCTTCACAGGCAGCTAAGAAACACAGATCAGTCGGTGACCTCGATGTTCCTGATCCTATTTCATGGGCAGATGAGGAACGCGACGTGACTGCATGGCTCGGTAACGAACTTCAGAATGAGGCTTTCTCAAAACTCTACCATCAGGCTGAGAAACTTGCAATCCTCAATGACGAGGCTCTTTGGGCAGATTTCGGTCATCTTCAGGAGAGCGACCACTTCTATTATATGTGTACAAAGTTCTTCTCAGACGGCGCAGTGCATAAATATTTCAACCCGTATGATACTCCATATGAGGCGTTTATCAACTATATGAACGTTTTGAGTGATTTTATTTTGCGAGTTGATGATGCAATTTCAATTTCTGATGTTAACTTTGCAGCCGCAAAAGCGGAGGAGCCTGTAAAGAAAGCTCCTGCGAAGAAGGCAGCACCTGCAAAGAAGGCTGCAGAAAAGAAAGCACCAGCGAAGAAGACTGCAGAAAAGAAGGCTCCAGCGAAGAAGACTACTGCGAAGAAGGCTTCAGCAAAGAAGAGCGAATAGACTGACTTCTTTCCGCAATTGCGCGGACGGAAATACTCATTATCCCCGGACGGAACCGTGAAAAAGTCCCGGCCGGGGAAACTTAAGTTTAATTTTATAACAAATGGCTAAAAAAATTATCAAACCGGACTACCTGTTTGAGGTCAGCTGGGAGGTTTGCAACAAAGTTGGTGGCATCTATACCGTGATTGCTACAAAGTCCCTCTACCTCAGCAGCGAATTCAAAAGGAATCACATCATGGTAGGTCCGGATGTGTGGATGGATACGGAAAGTAATCCGGATTTCATCGAAGATCCGCTTCTGTATAGAGCATGGCGAATCCAGGCAGCCTCGGAAGGACTCCGCGTACGTGTCGGCAGATGGAACGTTCCAGGCAAGCCTACAGCCATTCTGGTGGACTTTAAGCAATTCCTGACGAATCAGAATGCAATTCTGACTGACTTTTGGAAAAACTTCGGTGTAGATTCCCTTACCGGCAACTGGGACTACCGCGAATCAGCCCTGTTCGGCTATGCGGCAGGAAGGGTGATTGAGAGTTTCTACAGATTCAATCTTGAATCTTCTGACAAGGTTGTCGCTCAGTTCCACGAGTGGATGACCGGAGCAGGTCTGCTTTATCTCAAATCAACCAATGCCCCGATTGCAACTGTTTTCACAACTCATGCGACTGTCATAGGAAGATGCATTGCAGGCAATAATCTTCCGCTGTATGACAACATGAATCAGTATGACGCTGACCAGATGGCCCGTCGCTTCAATGTGATTGCAAGACATTCTCTTGAGAAGAAGTCTGCGCAGTACAGCGACATTTTCACAACGGTAAGTGAAATCACTGCCAAAGAGTGCCAGCAGTTCCTTGGAAGGGAAGTGGATGTAGTGACCCCTAACGGGTTTGAACCGAGCTTCACCCCTGCAACAGACCAGGAGTACAGTCAGGGACGTGCTCAGGCAAGAAATAAACTCCTCACTGTCGCGTCTGCAATGTGCGGCGAAGACATCCCGGAGGATGCTGTCCTTGTGGGAATCGGAGGAAGATATGAATGGAAGAACAAGGGTATCGATGTCTTCATTGACGCTCTTGACAAACTCAACCGCTCGGATTACTCCGGAAAGAGTATCCATGCTTTCATCATGGTGCCTTCGGGACACAACGGTCCTGACAAGCAGCTTCTTGCAAAGCTCTCGGGCAATCCTTCAGACTATGTCACAAGGACTTCCCATTATCTGATGAACCCGGAGTATGACCCTGCCCTGCGCCGTCTTAACGACGTCGGCCTGAACAATGCAACGGGTGACAAGGTCAAAGTCTATTTCATACCTTCATACCTGAACGGAAATGACGGCATTTTTGACATGTCGTACTATGACCTGATGGCTGGTCTTGACCTTACTTTGTTCCCATCTTATTATGAACCATGGGGTTACACTCCTCTGGAGAGCCTCGCGTTCAGGATTCCTACCCTTACGACCAGCCTCGCAGGCTTCGGCATGTGGGTACGCTCCCACTACAAGGGCGAGCATCCGGGCATCACCGTCCTTGAAAGGACCGATTCCAACTACTTCGAGGTTGTCGAAGGCGTGAAGGAACGCATCGAGGAGATAGCGGGTCTTTCAGCCGATGATAAGCTCATGTACATGAACAACGCCAGGGAAGTTTCGGACATAGCCCTTTGGGAGAACAATATCATATATTATAAGGAAGCTTATTCCAAATCATTGGAAAAAATAATTTCGCTCAACGGAAAATATCCGTCGGCGAGAAATGAAAAACAGATTATGCAGTACAGAAAATTTGAAGTAAATCAACCAACCTGGAACAGTGTGTTCGTATCACGCCATCTTCCGGAAAGTCTTAAAGATCTTGAAATACTATCCAAGAACCTCTGGTGGTGCTGGAACGAGTCGGCAACCAGGCTTTTTGAGTCTGTTGATCCACAGGCTTGGGAAGCATCTGGAAAGAACCCTATCGCAATGCTCGACAGAGTAAGTCTCAAGAGATATCAGAAACTCGAGAAGGATGAGACCTTCCTTGCCAATCTCAAGGCAGTTACAGCTGAATTCAATGAGTACATGGCTCTCAAGGCAGAGAGAACTACTCCTTCAGTGGCATATTTCTGCATGGAGTACGGACTTGACACCTCATTGAAAATATATTCCGGCGGTCTCGGTATCCTTGCCGGTGACTACATCAAGGAAACTTCAGACATGAACACCAACCTCGTTGCTGTCGGTCTTCTCTACAGATATGGATATTTCAACCAGAAACTTACCGCTCAGGGCGAGCAGGTTGCAGAGGATGTCGCACAAGATTTCATGAAGATTCCAGCAACTCCTGTACGTGACGAGAACGGCAACTGGATTACTATCAGCGTTGCATTCCCTGGACGTAACCTCAATGCAAGACTCTGGAGAGTGGATGTTGGACGTACTGAACTCTATCTCCTTGACACTGACATCCCTGAGAACCTTCCTGAGGACAGGTCAATCACCTATAACCTCTATGGCGGCGACTGGGAGAACCGTCTCAAACAGGAGCTCCTTCTCGGCGTCGGCGGTATCCGCGCCCTCCGCAAGCTCGGCATCAACCCTCAGGTTTATCACTGCAACGAGGGACATGCAGCATTCATCGGCCTTGAGAGACTCCGCGAGCTGATCAACGACCAGAACCTCGAATTCAACGAGGCACTCGAGGTCGTAAGGGCTTCATCCCTGTTCACAACCCACACTCCGGTTCCTGCAGGACACGATGCATTCGACGAGGGACTCCTCCGCAAGTACATCGGCCACTATCCTCAGCGCCTGAAAATCGACTGGGAGACAATGATGGGTCTCGGAAAGAACAACGGTGCAGACGTGAACGAGAAATTCTCGATGAGTATCCTTGCTGCAAACATCTCACAGGAGGTCAACGGCGTTTCATGGCTCCATGGCGAGGTCAGCCGTGAAATTCTCGGACACATGTGGCCAGGTTATCTCCCTGAGGAGCTTCATGTAAGCTACGTTACCAACGGAGTTCACTATCCGACCTGGACTGCTCCTGAGTGGAAAGCCGTTCACGCAAGGGTATTCGGTGAGGAGTTCAAGACACACCACTATGACAAGTCATGCTTCGACGGAATCTACAAGATTTCAGACGAGGAGGTATGGAACATCCGCACTTCTCTCCGCAAGAAGCTCATTGAAGAGGTAAAACGCAGACTCTCAGACCCTTCTGCATCAAATCACTACTCACCTCGTCAGGTTGTGCGCATCAAGGAGACTCTCCGTGACGATGTCCTCACAATCGGTTTCGCAAGACGTTTTGCAACATACAAGAGGGCACACCTGCTCTTCCGTGACCTCGACAGACTTGCTGAGATCGTGAACGATCCTAAGCAGCCTGTACAGTTCCTCTTCGCAGGTAAGGCTCACCCGGCTGACAAGGCTGGCCAGGACCTCATCAAGATGATTGTGGACATCTCAAAACAGGAAAGGTTCATCGGAAAGATTGTCTTCGTTCCTAACTATGACATCACCGTTGCCAAATACCTCGTACAGGGTGTCGATGTGTGGATGAACAACCCTACACGTCCTCTCGAGGCTTCAGGTACGTCAGGAGAGAAGGCTGCAATGAACGGCGTAATGCATTTCTCAGTCCTCGACGGATGGTGGGTTGAAGGCTACAAGAAAGGCGCCGGCTGGGCACTTCCTATGGAGCGCACCTACGATGACCAGAACTATCAGGACGAGCTCGATGCTGCAACAATATACAACATCATCGAGAATGAGATTGCTCCTACATTCTACAACAAGAGCCTTTCTACAGGACGTTCTTCAGACTGGATCGAGTACATCAAGAACACTGTTGCGATGGTTGCATGCAACTTCACTACCAACCGCATGCTTACCGACTACATCAACCAGTACTACAATCCGCAGTCACAGAGGTTTGAGACCCTCGTTGCAGAGGATTTCGCCCAGGCTCGCGAGATTGCAGCATGGAAGAAGAAACTCCGTCGTGAATGGCAGAATGTCGAGGTCGTATCGACCCACATGCCTGACAGCAACAGCGACAATGTAGCTCTCGGAAATGAGTTCAAGGCAGAGGTGGTCCTCAATATCGGCAACCTCAATCCAGAGGAAATCGGAGTGGAGATTCTCTTCGCTGCCGCTGACGCAAAAGGCAAGCTCCACATCCAGGAGAGATATGAGTTCAGCCCGGTTGAGTCTCAGGACGGACAGGCAAAATATGTGGCAACAATCAATCCTGACCGTTCAGGCCTTTATCAGGTTGCAGGAAGGATATATGCAAAGAATGCAAAACTCCCTCACAGACAGGATTTTGAACTTGTAAGATGGTTGTAGCCACCGGCTTTTTCGACGGTGTCCACCTCGGGCACCGTATAGTTTTAGAGCAGCTTGTAAAGGCTGCTGCAGTACGCGGGGATGAAAGTATGGTCATAACATTCTGGCCTCATCCCCGCAATGTATTGCAGCAGGAAGCCCGTTCCTTGCGGCTGCTGACCACTCTTGAGGAGAAGAGGGCTCTTATCCGATCGCTCGGGGTGGACCACGTCGAGGTGCTTCCTTTCACAAAGGATTTCAGCAGGATGACTACTGAGGCATATCTTCGTGATGTTGTATGCGGGCAATTCGGGGCTCGTGCTATCCTTCTGGGTTATGACAACAGGATGGGGGCGGATTCCCTTGACAGCGAAAGCGTGGCACGTGTTGCTGAAAGTCTTGGTATTGAGGTTATCAGGACGGGGATGCTTCCTTCGGAAAACGGTCTTGCTGTCAGTTCCACAAAAATACGCGAGCTGATAAGCTGCGGAGACATAGAAGGGGCCCAGAAGATGCTGGGATATCCCTATTCCTTCAAGGGAGTAGTGGTGGAAGGCAACAGAATCGGGCGCTCAATCGGTTTCCCGACCGCCAACTTGCAGTTGTATGAGCCTTTGAAACTTGTTCCAGGAAACGGAGTGTATCTTGTCCGGGTCAATACCCTTGGAGGCAGTTTCATGGGAATGTGCAACATAGGCAACCGCCCGACCCTGGGTGAGGGCCGTTCACGAACTATAGAAACCAATATTTTTGATTTTGACGAGGATATATATGGTCTGGATATGGAATTGACCTTCATTACAAAAATCAGGGATGAAAGGAAATTCGACAGTCTTGACAACTTGTCATCCCAGCTCGCCTCAGACCGCAAGGCCTGTATGGACATAATAAAAAGAATGTCTTTGTAGAAGCTGGGTTTTATAAAAATAATTATTAACTTTGCCTTTGTTCAAAAGGGTTCTGTTCTGAAGTAACAGGACTCCTTATTTGTTATATGATAATTAAATAAATAGACATGGAAATTCATTACATGACCCAGGAAGGTCTTGATAAGCTAAAGAAAGAACTTGCGGATGCCATAGCACAGAGGCCTGTGATTTCAGCTCAGATTGCGGAGGCGCGTGATAAGGGTGACCTTTCGGAAAATGCTGAGTATGAATCTGCAAGAGAGGCTCAGGGCTTGCTTGAGCTGAATATTGCAAAGCTTCAGAATCTTGTTGCAAATGCACGAGTGATTGACGAGAAGCAGATTGGAACCGACAAGGTCCAGATGCTCAACAAGGTGAAGGTAAAGAACCTTTCCAACGGACAGATTATGAACTTTACCCTTGTGGGTGAGAGCGAGGCTGATTTCAAATCAGGAAAACTTGCAGTCAAGACTCCAATCGGGCAGGCTCTCATGGGACATTCCGTCGGAGACATCGTCGATGCAAAGGTGCCGGCAGGCATCATCAAGTTCGAGATTCTCGAAATTACCCTTTAGTCTTACCTTTCAAATCACTGTCAGATGGCAACAATTTTCACAAAGATAGCCAAGGGGGAAATTCCTTCGTACAAGGTTGCAGAAAGCGAAGAATTCTATGCATTCCTTGATATCAACCCCCTTGTGGCAGGTCATACTCTTGTCATTCCGAAAAATGTGGAGGATGACTACATTTTCAATCTCGATTCCAAAACCTACGAAGGCCTTTGGGCTTTTGCAGCCAAGGTAGCTGCAGCCATCCGTGCCGCAGTTCCATGCAAAAGAGTGGGGGTTGCGGTTCTTGGAATGGAGGTTCCGCATACGCATATCCATCTTGTCCCTCTTAATTCTGAGGCGGACATGGATTTCCGTAAGAAGAAAGTTGAAATGACACCTGAGGATTTTGCCAGGACAGCATCTGCAATATATGAAGAATTTGTTAAAATCAATTAAGCTTGTTCCGGCAGTTCTTGCTGCTGCATTGTTCGTTTGTTCTTGCGGACAAGATGCAAGACTGAGCGGCGTTGTTGGACAGGCGCCGTCTTCATCATTGATTGTGAAGGCGCTGGATATCAATAAATATGAAACGATAGACACGGTGCAGACCGATGCCCAGGGCCGTTTCTCATGCAAGATTCCTCTTCAGAAGGGACAGCCGGAATTCATCTATCTTTTCCATGGCCAGAAGAAGATTGCGTCTCTGCTTCTGAGCTGTGGGGACAAGGTCAGCGTAGAGGCGGACACCCTTGGCAATTATTCAGTACGCGGCTCCGAGGAGTCTGTCAAGCTAGCTGAAGTGGAGCGCGAATTTGCCGCTACACAGAAGACTCTCATGGAGCTGTCGCAGTCTCTTGAGGGGCTTGACCCTTCATCTGACAAGGCCGCTGACATCAGGAGAAAGATGGGACAGGAGTACGTTTCATACTACCGTGGAAGAGTGCGCTACATCATGGAGAACAGCCATTCTCTTACGGTTGTGCCTGTCATGTACCAGAGGTTCGGCGACAACCTTCCGGTTTTCGGACAGAGTACAGACGCAATCCATTTTACGAATATCTGCGATTCACTTGAGACCGTATATCCTGATTCCAAATATGTCAAGGCCCTGAAGGCTGAGGCTGCATCGCGCAACAATTATCTTGACCTTGAGGCGCGTCTTAAGAATGCAACTGAAATCGGTTATCCGGACATAACTCTCCCGAATATAAATGCTGAGAAGATTGCCTTGAGTTCCCTCGATGCCAAGGTGGTGCTCGTGCAGTTCTGGAGCGCTGCTGAGGCGTCACAGAAGATGTTCAACCTTGACGTTCTCAAGCCTGTCTATGACAAGTTCCACTCAAAGGGATTCGAGATATACCAGGTTTCCCTTGATACCGACAAGACTCTCTGGGCACGCGTCGTAAAGGATCAGAAACTGCCTTGGATAAGCGTGTGCGACTCGCGTGGCGCAGCTTCTCCATATGTCACATTATACAACATCCCGTCGGTTCCTGCCACTTTCATTATCAGCGGCGGAGAACTTGTCGACGGGAAGGTAATAGATTCCAAATCGCTTGAAAACCTGCTTGCGAAGCTTTTGAAATAATTTACAGCCTCACGGCAGCAAGCAGGCGGTGAGCGTTTTCGTAATAGTCAGCCTCGTCAGGAACGAGTGAATTGACACGGACTAAATGGGAAGAGTGAATCATCTTCCCATTTCCTGTATATATGCCTACATGGGTGATACGGCGGCCTTTTTCTGCTGTGGCCGGTGTGCCGAAAAAGAGCAGGTCGCCTCTTTTGAGTTTGCTTATACGCCTTTGCATTTCCTCCTTGAAGGCAGCCTGGTTCCCTCTTGCATCCTCATCCCAATAAGCAGGGTCGGCATCCACCGGTATCTCTTTTCCGCAGAAAACCTGCTGTGAGGCGTTTCTCGGGAGCAGGATGCCGTTCATAAGGCAGGCCCATCTCACGAGGCCGCTGCAATCGACGCCCTTCGGGCTCATTCCGCCCCAAAGGTAGGGCACTCCGAGAAGCTGCATGGCGCTTCCGATGATTCTTTCCTTGTCTTTGTCTGAGATAAACGATTGGTATTCAGGAAGTTCATCCCTGTTTTTGCTCCATTGCAGGCTTCTGAAACCGCTGAATTCCTTAAGCAGTTCCTTCTGCACAAAGCCCTTCTTTCCGGAAGGAGTCACCACTTCAATCCACTTGTGTGACACATCACCTCCCTGGCGGAGAATGTCTCCTCCGACAAGGTCGCATATGGTCTGTGAGCAGGTTGATTTGCTGCTGTATATGTGTCCGTAAAGTCCCGTGAACATTAGCTTCGGGGCCTTTACATACTCCTGAATCTCTTGTTCGGACATAGGCACAATTCCCTTGTCCGTGCACCAGGCTTTGTAGGGCTGAGGGCTTACAATTTCCCTCCAATATCCGCTGGAGCCGACAATCTCCACGACGGTTCCCATAAGTTCCTGAGTCTCAAGCGAGGATTCGTAGTCGGGAGACACTCTCATATACACCGTTGACAATTCCACGACGGCCATCTTCGGCTTTCCGTTCTCAGGGGAGTCTCCCTGAGCCGTCTGCTGAGCAAAAGACACTGCCCCGGAGAGCATCAGGAGCAGTGTCGCAAATATCGATTTGATATTCATATATTTATCTTTTGATAGACCATGCCAGCCTTAGATAAGGGCCTCTCCGGTCATTGCAGCAGGCTGAGGGATGCCCATCAGCTTGAGGATGGTAGGAGCCACGTCGGCGAGCTTTCCGTCCTTCACTTTTTCTACGCCTGCATTGATTACGATGAACTGTACGGTGTTCAGTGAGTGTGCGGTGTTAGGAGTACCGTCGATGTTGACTGCATTGTCGGCATTTCCGTGGTCTGCAGTCAGGAGGACTACATAGTCGTTTGCGATGGCAGCTTCCACCACTTTCTTCACGCACTGGTCAACTTTTGCGACAGCTGAGCAGATTGCGCTGAAAACTCCTGTGTGACCCACCATGTCTCCGTTTGCGAAGTTCAGGATGACCATGTCTTCCTTGCCGGTGTTGAGAACCTCGACGAGTTTTTCAGTAACTTCTGGAGCGCTCATCTGAGGGAGGATGTCGTAGGTCGGAACCTTAGGGGAGTTCACGAGGATACGGTCCTCGTTCTCGAACTTGTCCTCGCGTCCGCCGTTGAAGAAGAAGGTTACGTGAGCGTATTTCTCGGTCTCTGCTATACGCAGCTGGCGTTTTCCTGCCTTTGCGACGGTCTCACCGAGGGTGTCGCATACATTCTCCTTAGGGAAGAGGATGTGAAGTCCCTCGAAAGCAGCGTCGTACGGAGTCATGCAGCAGTAGTAGAGAGGAAGGGTGTGCATACCCTCCTGTGGCATGTCCTGCTGGGTGAGGACTGCGGTGAGCTCGCGTGCGCGGTCGTTGCGGAAGTTGAAGAAGATGACTGCATCGCCTTCCCCGATTTTTCCGATTGCCTCTCCGTCAGCACCTGTGATTACGGTAGGTTTGATAAATTCGTCGGTAACGCCTTCTGAGTATGAAGCTTCGATTGCCTCGGTTGCGCTGGTGGCCTTGATGCCCTCACCTGAAACGAGCATGTCGTAAGCGGCCTTAACGCGGTCCCACCTCTTGTCACGGTCCATTGCGTAGAATCTTCCGCAGACTGAAGCGACCTTGCCTGTGCTCTTTGCCATTTCAGCCTCGAGGGCCTCCACAAAGCCTTTCCCGCTCTTAGGGTCGCAGTCGCGGCCGTCCATGAAGCAGTGAACAAAAACGTCGGTAAGACCATATTCCTTTGCCACGTTGAGGAACTCGTAAACGTGCTCGAGTGAGCTGTGCACGCCTCCCATTGAAGCAAGACCCATCAGGTGGAGCTTCTTGCCATTTGCTTTTGCATAGTCGTAGGCTGCCTTGATTTCTGCATTTTCCAGAAGCTTGTGTTCGCGGCAGGCGATGTTGATTTTCACAAGGTCCTGATACACAACTCTTCCTGCGCCGAGGTTGAGGTGTCCTACCTCAGAGTTGCCCATCTGTCCGTCAGGCAGTCCGACATATTCGCCGCAAGCCTGAAGGTGGCTGAAAGGATATTTTTCACGGAGTGAATCGATGAATGGAGCGCCCTGGGTGAAGATGGCGTTGGTCCAGTCGTGTTTGCCCTCGCCCCAACCGTCGAGGATCATAAGAAGAACTTTTCTGTCCATAATCTATAATGTTGAATTATTATCCAAATCTATTCGCGCGCAAATATAGCAAAAGTTGCAGAAATTTTTTGTGTTATTTGTCTCCGAAATAAGCCTGAGTCGGGCATACCAGCGCATATCTTCTGGAACTGTTCCAAAGCCAGACCAGATTCTGTTCGGTTTTCTGTACCTGGAAATCAAGCGACTTGACAGTGACTTCCTTTTTTCCTTTTTCCTTGAGGACAAGGTCGGCGGTACATCCTGTCGAAATATCTCCCCGGGTGACCTTCAGGATGAAATATTCATTCATCTCGTCGTTGCACAGGCAATATTCGCCTTTTACGACATCAGCTGAAAGCTGCCATTTCAATGGCTCATATTCCAAAACGATTTCCCCATTTTCCGAAATGGAAATCTCTTCATTCTGAAGATTGATTTCAGCCATGCTCTGAAGGTCGCAGCCGCAAATGACAAGAGCAAGAACTGCAAGTATCAATATTTTTCTGTTCATTTTGTTCCTCCCATCCTGATTTGTTTGACAATGATTCTGACTCCGCCGTCAGGATTTTCCACGATTGCTTTCAGCTTGCCGTCCTTCTCCGGAACGAAAAGCCCTTTCTCATTAACCGGAATCGGTTCTCCTTCGAAAGACCATCGGATGTCTGCTCCGATTGAATTTGCAACTGCCAGAGGAAAAGCCTTTCCGGGGGCAAAGAAGCCGTCTTCATTCCTTTCGGCAAATTTGAAATTGATGTATGGGTATGACCCATCCTTATATGAGGAAGTCATGAATGACACTTTTTGCTCCGGTGTCGTCCCAGCCTCTGAAACAAGAGTTATTCCGACATCATAGCTCGTCGATGGCTGGAGGTTGTCAAGTGAAACCCAATAAAATCCGCTTTCCGACCTGTCTAATTGATATTCCTCGACTTCATCGCTTCCGGCTTGTGCACATGTCACAATTGCCTTGTTCACGGATTGAGGCAGGTTTGAGCGGAAACAGATGTGTGCAGAACCCTGGAATACATATTTTTCCACGCCGGTAACCTCCGGCAGCGGTTCATCCCTGAAACCGCTCACATGGAAGAGGATATTGCTCCCGTCCCTCCTGATATTGGATATTGTATATGGACATGCCGCCCCGCTCCACCATGTCATTGCCGGTTTAGTATCTGCTGAAATGCTGGCCGTACCGGTCCTCGGGAAGAAAAGGGACGATGCCGAGAATGAACTGCTTAGATATGAATAGTATGAATCCGTGCTGGAGAATGAATCTTTCAGGGAACCGGATTCTATCAGGTCGGCACATTGATGGGATGGATTACAGTTGACTTCGTTATAGTAATTCCATCTATATTCAGGTGTGATTTGATTGTATGTTTCGGAAAAGATAGGATTGGTTTTCGACTTGTCGATGTGGTAGATGAGCATGCCGCTGCCTCCGATATATTTGTCCCACCCGGTGTTTGACCGGCATTCCAGAAGGTAGTACTCGTCTTCCTGGTCAGTATCCAGACGGTAGACCTTTCCGCCATATCCGACAGGGGAGAGGGAATATTCCCCATTTGCCGTGATTCTCTCGGGTTCAACGATTCCGAGGATCTCCCTGTCGATAGCATTGAAATATGGAGGGGTGTTGCTGTTGTTGTTGGCATTTCCCCCGTCCATCAGGGCCGTATTTATCCACAGAGCCGCTGCACATCCTCCACTGGACGCATAATCGGTGTCATACATGTCGGCAAGACCGAGGGTGTGCGAATATTCATGGCAGAATGTCCCGATTCCTGTCAGAACCTCCTTGTTGTTCACAACTGAAAGCTCTGAACAACAGGCATAGCGGTTGATGATTTTCCCGTTGAGGTTCAGGTTTATCCCGGCACCGTCTCGGATGTACCAGGCATGGGCCCAAATACAGTCATCATGTCCCTCATAATATTCTGCCTCATCCTCTCCGGCATATATCACGAACACATTGTCCACCTCTCCGTCTGAGTCCTGGTCATAGATTGAAAAGTCAATTCCGGCTTTCTCCGCCAATTCGCATGCATCGGCAATCATTTCTGCAGGATGGGAATCATCTCCGTTCTTGTCATTGCCTCCGTAATATGCCCGGGTGCGCTTCAAGGTGACTATGTCGCTTACATCGAAGTTGAATTCATATCCCTCCCCGAACTGGTTTTCAAAATACTCCTTGGCAGAACCGGTCGCACCCCCGACGCTGTAGCCTTTCTGGGTCAGCATTGCCTGGAAGTCTTCTCTGCGGTATTTGAATTTCACGTCACTGTATTCTGCCAGAAGAACGATTCCGTGTTTCTGTATAGCCACTCCTGAGGCCTTTGTCATGCCTGAGGCTCTGATTCGGCTGATTATAGGTTCTGTCTGGTTCTGAATAAGGTCAAAAGATTCACGGCGTGCACTTTTTGTGTGCTGGGCTGCCATGCGGCTGGACGAAATCACATCGGCTTTCACTCCCGTTCCGACATGTACTCCGCTGTCATACCTCTTCCCTTCGTTGTCAAGAATAACATAATTCCACCACTTGTCCTCTCCCTGAGCAACGGCACAGCCATCCTCTGTCATGCGGATCTTGTTGAATTCATCACCATATCGGACAAGGGTGAAGGAAGTCCCGTCCGGCTGAGTTACGGTCTTTTTCACAAACTGTGCAGGCCTTGCTGTTGCCCAAACGGACAAAAAGAAACCCAATATGACAATTGTAAGGTATTTTTTCATCGGTTTTTTTCAATATGATTACATTTTCGTCGTATCTTTGTAAACGAATTGCATATTTAGCGAAAATTTATGAGACGAACAAGTTTTTTGACCATCTGCACATCTGCCATTGTGCTTTGCGGGTTGTATACAAGAGCATATTCCCAAACGCCCTCCCTCAACCATACCATAAGTCTTATCAATGAATATGGCACCTTCGACAGCTGGTGCGTCCGTGAAATCAAGGAATCCGGCATTATCGGAGGAAAGACAAAATATCTCTATGAATTCTATGGTCAGCAGGACACTCTCCGCACCGGCAAGGAACCATACAAGTCACCTGCGGACTATCTTTGGAGGACAAACAACGTGCTTGCAGTAGTGGCGGGTATCGTCAAGACCAACAACACCGTCTTTCCGGAAAAACGCGGAGACGGTTATTGCGCGAGGATTGAAACCCATATAGAAGAAGTCAAGGCTCTCGGAATCGTGAACATGGACGTGACCTGTCAGGGAGCCCTGCTTCTGGGAGCCCTGCCCGAGCCCATCCGCGACACGAAGGACCCGATGGCAAAGGTCAATTACGGAATCCCTTTCAATGGCTGTCCCAAGGCTGTGCAGTTCGATTACAAGTCGGATGTCGGACATGAAACTGTAAGAGGAACCGGCTTCTCGAAACTCAAGCCGCTTGGAGTTCCGGACTATGCGCAGATTACCTGCATCCTCCAAAAAAGATGGGAGGATGAAGACGGAGAGGTTCACGCACTAAGAGTGGCAACCGGAATCAAACTTATAACTGAATCCGTTTCAGAGTGGCAGAACGGCTACAGAATCGAATTCAGATACGGAGACATTACATCAGAAGCAGATTTTCAGCCGTACATGGGGCTCAAGAATTGCGATGGCGGCCCTACAACAGCCTATCACACAACCAATTCCAACGGAAAGAATGTAACTGTTCATGAAGATGGCTGGGCTGAACCGGGCACTGAGCCGAACACTCTCATCGTTTCTTTCCTTGCCAGCTGCGGCGATGCTTTTTATGGCGGTGTCGGCAATACCCTTTGGATTGATAACGTTCAGATTATAATGTAATATCGTTTCCTTATTATACAAATCAGCACAATCCCAAGCTAATTCGGAAATATGTCAGAATAAAAATGTACATTTGTAGAAGCGTAGGAATTATACAAAGACATTATGGCAAGAACAGAAAGGGGCCGCTCGCACTCAGGAAAGCGCAGAGGCCGTGAAAAGAAGGAAAAGAAAGTATTCCCTCATGTTGAGGGAAGAGTCCAGATGACCCGTGAGGGTT
>CALZOR010000004.1 GCA_945827785.1 uncultured Bacteroidales bacterium
GAAAAGAAAGTATTCCCTCATGTTGAGGGAAGAGTCCAGATGACCCGTGAGGGTTTTATATTCGTGATTGTGGAGGGAGAGGAAGATGACGTCTTTGTGAAGGCATCCAAAACCCGGGGAGCCCTGAACGGGGATACCGTGGTTGTCGCAGTGACAAGGGACAAGACTGACACACAGCGTCGGGAAGGAGAGGTTATCGAGATTGTCCGCCGTTCTCCGAAACCGTTCGTTGGGGTGCTTCACATTGTCGGAGACCAGGCGTGGGTGCTGATGCAGAGCCGTTTCATGCCTTATGACATCACAATCCCGTTTGCAGAGCCGGACCAGATCCGTTTCCGCAGGCATGGCAAGGCCTCGAAAGGCCAGTCGCTTGCACCGGAGGCGGACCAGACGGGATGGCTCAAACCACTTTCAGACGGGGTATTCTCCATAAACGGAATATATGAATATGACGAGGAAAAGGGCGAGCGGAGGGAACTGACTGCCAGCCAGGGAATGAAGGTGGCGGCTGTGGTTGACCATTGGAACCGCAACGAGCCGACCCCTGTGGGCCATATAGTGGATGTGCTCGGCGAACCGGGTGCCAACGATACGGAGATGCATGCAATCCTTGCAGAATATGCACTTCCGTACAGGTTTGAGGCAGAGGTTGCCAATGCGGCAGACAGCATTTCCGATGAGATAACGGCTGAGGACCTGGCAGAACGAAAGGATTTCCGTGACACTCTTACTTTCACGATAGACCCTGCCGATGCGAAGGACTTCGACGATGCACTTTCTTTCAAGGTCCTCGATGACGGCAATTACGAGGTTGGAGTCCATATCGCCGATGTGACGCACTATGTCCGTCCGGGTTCGGTGGTGGACAATGAGGCAAAGGCAAGAGGCACTTCCGTCTATCTGGTGGACCGTACCGTCCCAATGCTTCCTGAAAAGCTTTCCAACAAATTGTGTTCACTCAGGCCGAACGAAGAGAAGCTGACATTCTCAGCCGTGTTCGAAATCACTCCTTTGGGCAGGATAGTGTCACAGTGGTTCGGCCGCACGATAATTAATTCCGATTACAGATTCGCTTACGAGACCGCCCAGCAGATTATCGATGCCGGTGACAAGGCCATGCAGACCGAACTTCGCGGAGGAACGGACGGCAAGGCGGCCGCTGGTGGCGAGGCTGCAATGGGTGAAGGAGTCACCCAGGGACAGGTTATTCCGGACAATCTGAAACAGGCTGTCCTTACCCTCCACAAACTCGCTTCCAGACTGCGCAAGAAAAGATTTGCTGCCGGAGCCATAAGTTTCGAGCGCCCTGAGATGAAGGTGCTTGTGGATGAGACCGGACGCCCTGTGGATGTGTTCCAGAAAGTCTCGAAGGAAGCGAACTGGCTCATCGAGGAATTCATGCTGCTGGCAAACAGGAGCGTGGCCGAGTTTGTCGCAACCGGCTGCAAAGGGGCTGAGGATATGCTGACAGTTGCAGGCTGCGGTACCTCTGCAGCGGAGGAGATAGTCACCACGGAGGAACTGGAGACGGCTTCGGAAGAGGAAGCACAAGAAAGCAAAGAAGCATCAAAGGATAAACGCAAGTCCAGGGCAAAGACATTCGTATATCGAGTTCATGATGAACCAAATCAGGACAAGATTGCAAACCTGCGGAATTTCATAGGCAATTTCGGCTACAAGATGGGGCCGACAGGCAACGGAAAGGAAATTTCAAAGGAACTCAACAACCTGTTTACTCTGGCAAAGGATACACCTGAGTTCAATGCAATCGAACTCCTTTCGCTCAGAACCATGGCCAAGGCACGCTATACGACTGAGAACATAGGCCATTACGGACTTGCCTTCAAATATTATACTCATTTCACCTCTCCTATCAGGCGTTATCCGGACATGATGGTTCACAGGCTGCTTGCCCGCTACCTTGCCGGCGGAGTGTCTGCAAAGCAGGAGTTGTTCGAGAAACTCTGCAAGCATTCCTCTGAGCGTGAGATAGTTGCAGCTGAGGCTGAACGCTCGAGCATCAAGTACAAACTTGTTGAATTCATGCAGGACAAGGTCGGATATGAGTTCGAGGGCCATGTCTCCGGACTTACTGAATGGGGAATGTACGTTGAGGTGGAGCCGACCAGAATCGAGGGAATGGTGGCGCTCAGGGATATCCGTTCGGATTTCTTTGAATTCGATGCCGAACACTACAGGCTTGTGGGAAGGCGCACACATGTGGTCTATAACCTCGGAGATCCGGTAAGAATCCGTGTAAAGAATACTAATCTGGAGCAGAAACTCCTTGATTATGAGCTGGTTGAGACTGGAGGTGAGTCCCGCGACGAGAGGCTTGACTATGAAAGCGGAAGGGGTACTTCCTTCATTTCAGGTGAGGACGGTTCCTTCGACAATGTGACCGTCGGCATCAACAAGGCCGCGCGCAAGGAGAAGGTCCGCAAAGCCATCCAGGAGTCCAAACGCAAATCCTCCAAATTTTCCAAGTCCTCCAGATCTGCAAAAACTTCCAAGTCCTCCAAGTCTGGCAAAACCTCCAGGACCGCCAAACCGGAGAAATAATCCAAGGCACCAACCTCTTTACTCTCCTGCCTTACGGACAAGAAGGATTGAAAGTTCGTACAGGAGATAGAGGGGAAGGAAAACCAGCATCAGGGTGAACGGATCGCCTGTCGGAGTGATTGCAGCTGCCAGAACCAGGAGAATGACAACGGCATGCCGGCGGTATTTCTTGAGGAATGATTTGTTTACAATTCCGAATTTTGAAAGAATCATGGCTAGAAGCGGCATCTCAAAAACCGCTCCCAGTATGAATATCATCATCAGGAAACTGCTCATGTACGAATTGAGACTGATCTGGTTGGTAATTTCTGTACTGATTTGATATTCAGTTAAAAACCGGAATGTAAACGGAAAAATAAAACAATAACCCACGGCGCAGCCTATAAAGAACATGACTGTACCGAAAAGGAAGGCTGTGCGCAGGCTTCCTTTTTCATTTTCATATAGTGCAGGACTGATGAAACGCCAGATCTCATAGATGGCGTACGGAAATGCAAGAACGAGGGCAAACCAGAATGAGGTTGTAATATGCGTCATGAACTGGGTCGCCACATTGATGTTGATTATGTCAACCTTATAGTCCGAAGAGGAAAAGTCTGGCATCAGGGGTATCCCACCAAGGTTTCCAAGCCATTTGTACAAGAAAAAGTCAGAACTGGTCGGACCAAGCACGAAGGCATCGAAGATGTGTGGCATTGCAATGAAAAAACCAACCATCAGTACGACGACGACGGCAGCAATCCTGACCAGGGACCATCTCAAAACCTCAAGATGTCCCCAGAAGGACATCTCCTGACCTGTCTCTATATTCTTGTCTTCCAATTGATTGTCCATCCTGATAGGGGAAAGGAGATTCTACAGTCTATTTGTCTTTACCTTCATCATTGATTTCCTTCTCAATGTCGGACATTCCATCCTTGAAGCTTTTTACGCCTTTTCCGAGGCCACGCATAAGTTCAGGAATTTTCTTTCCTCCGAAAAGCAGGAGGACGATGAGAGCGACGATGATGATTTCTCCGGCACCGATGTTTCCAAGCAAAAGCAGATTTTTCATAATATCCTTGTCTTATTTTTTTAATTGCAACCGGCCTTACGGCCATTGCAAATATACAACTATTCTGAGGAATACCTTGAATATCCCGAAATAAATCCGGCACAGGGGACGGACTGAGTTGTCATGAGGCCGGAATCAGGCGTAAAGTTCCCGGAGGACTTTGAGGGAATTTATGTTCAGGGCAGAATCCAGGTGGAATTCCAGATACCTCAATATATCTTCGGCAATCTCGTTGCGAGTTTCTCCTGACAGAGGTATCAGCATCGACTCAGCAAAGGAAGATGCCATGAATTCGGAAATGATTCCGTAATGGCTCCCGACAAAGGGTCGCAGGTCCTCAATGCTCGGGCTGAACCCGAGGATTACCGACAGCTCCAGCAGAAACCTCAGGTGGAAGTTGCTGAAATCAGTACTGACCGAATCCAGCAGCAGGATGTTTTTGACACACCATTCAAACATACCCTCTTCGCGGGATCCCTCCTTAACAGCGCGATAAAGCACTTCGCTGATGAATAAGGTCATGGAGTTCTTGTATAGGTCCGCACGGATTCCGGATAGCGGATAAAGAGCAGACAGATTGTTTATATTCAGAAGTTTCGCCTTTCCGTCATCGTTTACATCCCCTTCCAATATGTTCAGCGGCTGAAATAGCGTCATCATCTGCTTTTTGGACGCATTACGCACGAAAAAACTCCGCCTCCCGTACTCCCTTCCGAGGGTGTGGAGAATCACGGAGTTTTCGCCGTATCTGGTCGTGTGCAGAACAATCAGCTGAGTGTTGACCTTCATAACGTGGCTTACGGGCTTACCTGCTGAGTTCCAATGCCTTGTGAAGCTGCTCGTCGTAACGCAACCTCACTTTCACCCCAGCCTCCTGGTACCAGTACCTGGTCACAATCTCCTCTTCGATGAAAGGAATGATTTCGTCTTTCTTGATCCTTATGAAGCGTTCCTTGTCCATTTCCATAGCCTTTTCAAGAGCCTTGAGCTCGTCGGACATCGCCTCTGCAAGGCCGTCTTTCTCAAGCTCCTTCTTCATCTGGTCGAAAAGCGTCTTTGCGCTGCTCCTGTAGTCGAATTCCTGGGTTTTCGCAAATCTTATGAAATCCTCAAAATCAGCATCGCTGAAATGATAGTCGTCCACTGCTGCAATGCTCTCGTGCTTGCGTACGAAATCCAGTACATACTGGTCCAGAACACCTCCTAAGACAAGCGAATACACAAGGCGGCTGTAAGATGGCGACTCGATTTCCACATCCGGAGTGATTCCTCCGCCGTCCCTGACGATTCTGCCGGAAGCAGTGCGGAACTCCCGGGTAAGAGAGTCCGGGATGTGGCCGACGCTGCCGTCTTCGTTCCTGTGGGCATAGTCGATTGCCTGGACGCATCTGCCGCTTGGAGTATAGTATTTTGCCGTGGTTATCTTCATCTGACCATTGTACGGGAGCGGCCTGATGGACTGGACAAGGCCCTTGCCATAGCTGCGCTTGCCCATGACCGTTGCCCTGTCAAGATCCTGAAGAGCTCCTGTCACAATCTCCGAAGACGATGCGCTTCCGGAGTCAATAAGGACAATGATAGGTATCTGAGTATCAAGCGGTTCCTTAGAAGTACGGTACTCTCTCCTTGAATCTTCGGTATTGCCCTTGGCAGAAACCACCAGTGAACCTTTCGGCACGAAAAGCGAGACAATCTCGATGGCTTCGCTCATCAGTCCGCCTCCGTTGCCCCTGAGGTCGAGCACAAGTTTCTTCATTCCCTGATTCCTGAGGGCAAGGAATTTTTCCCTGAGCTCCCCGGATACATTCTCCGTGAATCCGCTCTGAAGGATGTAACCTGTTGTGTCATTGACCATTCCGGCATATTCTATGTCAGGGAAGTGGATTCTTTCGCGGGTAATTGTCACATCGACCGTATCCTTGCTGTGGACCTTCCATACCTTGAAGGTGACCTGAGTTCCCGGTTTTCCCTTCATCTTGTCGCTGCTTTCCTTGGCCTGGAGACCGATGGTCGTAACTCCGTCGATGGCAAGGATTTCGTCACCGCTGACAAGCCCGTTCTTGTAGGCCGGAGACCCGTAATATGGTTCATTTATGACCACATTGCCTTCCGGACGCTTGTGTATGATGGCCCCGATGCCCCCGTAGGTTTTCGAGAGCATCATCTGAAGGTCTTCATTTTCTTCCTCCGGTATATATATGGTATATGGGTCGAGTTCCTCCAGCATTGCATCCACGCTGGCGCGCATTATCCTGTCCACCGGAAGGGAGTCCACATAGGACTTGTTCAGCTCCTTGAGGATTGCACTCTGGATTTCGGTCCATTGTCCCATCTTGAACGCCTTGCTTTGGGCATCCGCTGAAAATGAGGCAGTTATGAGGGCACAGAAAAGTGTGATTATTGTAAAAAATGTATTTTTTTTCATAATTGTGGATTTATTTTTGCAGATGATACTGTCATCTGCAGAAGTCGATTTCTTGCATATTTTGTGCAAAAATATGAAAAATTTATACCTTTGCAGCGGTTTTTAGTAGTAATGAAGTGCAGTTTTTATGATTAATTTGGTTTTTGCAACGGGCAATAGCGGCAAACTGCGTGAAGCATCAGAAATTTTAGGACAGGAGTTCAAGCTCGTGACTCCTGCAGAAGTGGGAATTTCAGAGGAAATTCCAGAAACAGGCAAAACATTGAAAGCTAATTCTTTACAGAAGGCTCAATATCTTTTCGACAAATGTGGAAGCGATTGTTTTGCCGATGATACAGGACTTGAAGTTGACAGTCTTGGCGGCGCCCCCGGCGTCTATACTGCGCGATATGCAGGCGAAGACAAGGATTTCAACAAGAATATGGACAAGGTTCTCCAGGAACTGGCAATAAAGGAATGTGAGGCAAGTTTTGCAAGGGCAATGGGCCTCAGTGTCAGGAAGGTGAGCCGCAAGGCACGCTTCAAAAGCGTTATCACATTGATATTCAAAGGAGAGAAGCATTTCTTTGAAGGCACTCTTGAGGGAACGATTGCACGTAAAAAGTCCGGGAACGGCGGTTTCGGCTACGACCCGATTTTCCTTTCCGAGGATTATCCGGGCATGACTTTGGCCGACATTACGGAAGAACAGAAGAATGCAATCTCGCATCGTGGGAAAGCTCTTCGCGCAATGTCCGCATGGTTCTCCGAGTAAGGTGCGCCTTGCAGGAGCAGGAATGAAAAACAGAACTCATGACGATAAGGGGTGAAGCAACAGTTGTAAAGCATACGGGAAGCCATTATCTGCTCTCCTGCCTTCCTGCATGGAATCTTTTTCCGGCAGTCCTCAGAGGGAAAATCCGCCTGAAGGGCAGCACTTCCACCAATCCGGTGGCAGTGGGTGACAGGGTATCGTATGAGGCTCAGGATGAAAACATCAGTCTGGAAAGTCCGGCTGTGATTACGGCAGTCCATCCCCGCAACAACTACCTTATCCGCAAATCCACCAACCTGTCGCGTCAGGAGCACATCATTGCAGCAAATCTCGACATGGCCTTCATCGTGGCCACCATCGATTTCCCGGAAATAAAGCTTCCTTTTCTTGACAGGATACTCGTTACGTGCGAAGTTTACAACATACCGGCGACGATAGTTCTGAACAAGGTCGATCTCTACAGGGAAACCCATGCCGAAATGCTTGAGGCCTTCCATAATATATATGAGGGAGCAGGTTACAAGGTCATGGAAGTGTCCGCCCTCACCGGAGAAGGTGTCAGCGAACTGCGTGAAGCCTGCAAGGACAGCCTGAGCCTTTTCTGCGGGGTGTCCGGAGTGGGTAAATCCTCTCTTATCAAGGCTCTTGACCCTGAATTGGACCCGAAGGTCGGCGAAATTTCCGATGCACACCTTCAGGGCAAGCATACGACCACCTTCTATGAAATGTATCCCCTCTCAAGCGGAGGATTCATAATCGACACGCCGGGGCTGAGGAGTTTCGGCCTCGTGGAACTTGCCAAGGAAGAGATTGCCCTCTATTTTCCGGAGATGCACCGTGCCTCCGAGAACTGCCGTTTCAGTCCCTGCACCCACACCCATGAGCCGGGATGTGCAGTGAAAGAAGCTGTGGAAGAAGGACTTATAAGCTATGAGCGTTACTCGTCCTACCTCGGAATGCTCGATGATGAATCCAAGTACAGGTAGGCCCCGATGAAAACTCTCAACAAGGAAATACTTTCTCTTGCAATCCCGAGCATTCTTGCCAACATCACCGTTCCGCTTGTCGGAATGGTGGATATCGCTGTTGCCGGCAATCTCAGCTCCAGCAGCGCAACCCTCATCGGAGGCATTGCCGTGGGCTCCATGCTCTTCGATTTGCTCTACTGGAACTTTGCCTTCCTCCGCGTCGGTACGGGTGGCCTCACTGCCCAGGCCTATGGACGCTCAGATTTCATGGAGGCGGCCCGCATTCTTGCAAGGGCCATAGGGATTGCTCTCGGATGCGCCCTTTTCCTGATAGCCATCCAATGGTTGTTCATAAAAGGGGCCTTCCTCGTGGTTGACGCCACTGTGCAGGTGAAAGAACTTGCCCGGCAGTATTTCTTCATCCGGATATGGGCGGCACCGGCAACTTTGAGCCTGATGGCCTTCAAGGGCTGGTTCATAGGGATGCAGGATAGCCTCAGTCCAATGCTTACCGACCTGACAGTCAATGGAGTGAACATCGCAGCAAGCATTGTTCTTGCTCTCGGTATCCCGTCGTTCAGCCTCGGCTCCATGTCTTTCAGCGGCGTTGCCGGTATGGGTTTCAGCGGCATCGCCACAGGCACCGTCCTTGCCCAATACTGCGGGCTCCTGACAGCAGTCGTGCTCCTTTTGCTGAAATACTCCGGCAGGATTCTGAAACATCTCAGCCTTTCGGACCTCAAGGGGCTTTTCGCCGGAGGACAGACCCGTTCCTTCTTTGTGATGAATGCCGACCTTATGGTCCGTTCCCTTTGTTTCATAGCTATTTACATCGGATTCACCACCATCTCCGCTTCTTATGGTGACCTGCTTCTGGCCGTTGGTTCCATCATGATGAAACTCCTGCTGATATTCTCCTATTTCACCGACGGCTTTGCCTATGCAGGGGAGGCCCTTACCGGTAAATATATCGGTGCCGGGAATTCTCTTATGCTTCGCCGTACTGTCCTCTGGACCTTTGTTTGGAGCATGGGTATTGCTCTGATTTTCATGGGTTTGTATCAGTGGGGAGGGGAGTGGATGCTTCGGATGATGACCTCGGATGAGGCCGTTGTTTCCGCTGCCAGGGCCTACCTTCCGTGGCTGCTGATGATGCCTCTTGTGGGCTGTGCAGCCTTCACATGGGACGGGATATACATCGGCGCAACAGCCTCCAGAAAAATGAGAAACTCAATGCTGTGGGCAACATTGAGTTTCTTCGTGGTCTATTATGCCGGCCTGTTGTTCAATGACTGGACTCCGGAGGGCCGTCTGCATGTCCTGATGGCTGCCTATTTCGCCCATCTGATTGCGCGTACAGTCCACCTGAGCCTGAATTTCCGCAGGTCCGTACTGGTAATCTGACTTTGTACGGAGTTTATTTTATACCGTATTTCTTCAGGATTTTAAGAATAGGCTTTTCGATTGAGCGTGCCCAGAGGGTGTAGCCATAGTCTCCCGGATGTGTGCCGTCAACTGAGGTTTCGTGCATTGCATCGGTGGCATTGGTCTGGATGAAATATACATTCTTGTATTTCTTGCATGCTTCTTTCATCATCTTTGCTGCCATGTCCTGCTTTGCCTGCTCTTTCTCGTCTGAAGAATGGTTGAAATTGCGGCTCTCGCGGTAGATGGTCTGCTGGAAAATCAGAGGAATGTCAGGGTGCGCGCTCTGAATCTTCTCTATGAACGGGAACAGTCTTTCCTCAATCATCGATGCTCCCGGATTTGAAAATGCATCAAAAATCAAGGCATCCACTTCTGCATCGCACAGTACATCAGCGAAATATGGCTGCAACTTGCAGTTGCCGCTGCAGCCCAGGCTCAGAATCTGGATTCCCGTGTGGCGCATGAACTGCATGGGATAGCTCATCCCGGCGCGGCTGGTGCTTATGCCATGGGTATAGCTTGAACCAAAGATGCCG
This sequence comes from uncultured Bacteroidales bacterium, assembly GCA_945827785.1. Lineage (GTDB taxonomy): Bacteria > Bacteroidota > Bacteroidia > Bacteroidales > UBA932 > Cryptobacteroides. Next base: position 9,728 of record CALZOR010000004.1, read on the forward strand.
ACTCTGTGGCGGAAAGGTGATTCAATGGACTCGATTGAGGCTCCTTCTTCAACTCCTACCTGTACGCTCCGGAGTTCGCAATAGATTGGAAGGTAGAGGAGGCACTCTTTCTCGCTCCTGTCCATATCCTTGACAATCACTTTGTTATCGGAACTCTGAGCCCCTTCTTTCGTTGCTCCTGCTCCCGCCCAAAGCCATTGTCCGTCTTTCTTTATATAGAGGTCATATCCCCTGTAGGCCAGGGGCATGGTGTTGACTGCATTGTACTGGTAGCCATATTCCGTCTTCACTGAAATCGTGCTGGAATTGGTCTTGAACAGCACTGCAAGGCCGGCTGCACACCTGACCTGATTGTTTTCTCCCTTTGTGAACCCCTTGTATTTGACTGTATCGACCCTGTGGTACGGATTCGGGGTGTCTTTAAGGATTTTCCCGATGAGGTTGAGGTCCGATGCCTCGGTGAATACGTATTTGACGTCCTTGGGGGTCTGTGCCCATGTTCCAGTACAGATCAGGATAGCTGCAATTAAATAAAATATCCTTTTCATTTCAGTGTTATTTAGTTTCATCATGCGAATATAGCAAATTCCACGGGTTTTTATACCTTTGCAATTGATTTCATACTGACTTAATTGTCTTGCATTTGTCCTCCCGACTGCACTGACTTTTTTGCCAGCCCAACAATAGACATTAATAAATGAAAAACCCAGATGGGGCTATATTCATACTATCGGATCAGCAAACCCTCTTCGGAGACAGTTCCCGAAGAAAAGGTTGACAAAATATATAAGGAAAAACGGAACAGGACATTTTGGGGAGTAACGGTGGCATACAGCCTGTATTATGTCTGCCGTATGAGCCTGAGTGTTGTCAAGCAGCCGCTCATCGACGATGGTATCCTGACCGCAGGGCAGCTCGGAATCATAGGTTCCGCCCTCCTTTTTGTCTATGCCGTAGGTAAATTCATGAACGGGTTCATTGCCGACTATTGCAATATCCGCAGATTCATGGCCACGGGACTGTTCATTTCGGCCGTCGTCAATCTTGTCATGGGCCTGCTCGGCCTTCTCAATTCCCTTGCCGGCCTTCCTACCATGTTGATATTCATATCATTTGCCATCCTATGGGGCATCAACGGCTGGACCCAGAGCATGGGGTCCCCTCCGGGTGTAATCAGCCTCTCCCGATGGTTCCCACAGTCGAAAAGAGGGACATTCTACAGTATATTCAGCTCCACGCCATACATCGGAGAATTCCTTTCGTTCATCTTTACCGGTGCAGTTGTCGGGGCCTTCGGTTGGATATACGGCTTCATCGTTGCGGCCCTGGCAGGGGTTGTCGGCACTCTTGTCATCCTGATTTTTGTCAACGACACTCCGGAGAGCTGTGGACTGCCTTCCGTCCAGACCCTGTCAAAGGAACAGCTTACCAAGGAGGACAGGATGTCCACAAAGGAACTTCAGAAACGCATCATACGCCATCCGGGACTCTGGATAATCGCCATCTCGAGTGCCTTTATCTACATTACGAAATATGCGGTGGCGGGTTGGGGAGTGCTTTTCCTCCAGAAAGCCAAGGAGTTCAGCCTTGAGCAGGCGACTCAAATAATCGCCTTTTCCGCTGCATTCGGCGTGGTCGGTACCGTCCTTGCCGGCTGGCTCTCGGACAGGGTGTTCCACAGCGACAGAGTGAAACCGGCAATCATTTCCGGCCTGCTGGGGACAATTTCGCTTGCCATGTTTCTTTTTTCCGATGGAGGATACATGTTGAACATCTTTTATGTATCTTTGTTCAGCCTTGCAGTCGGTGTGCTCTATTGCATAGTGGCAGGCCTGATGGCTGTGGACATAGTTCCCCGCAAGGCGACCGGTGCAGCTCTTGGAGTGGTGGGCATTTCAAGCTATCTTGCAGCCGGGCTTCAGGATATCACCAGCGGATATCTTATTCAGTACAATACAGTTACCGTTGACGGGGCCGATATCTACAATTTCGGTCCGGTTTCATGGTTCTGGGTTGCTGCTTCGCTTGTGGCCTTCATCCTTCCGGTCGTGAACTGGAGGCAGATGCAGAAGAACAGAATTGTTTAAGTTTCGTATATGGCGAAACCCAAGTGGTATTTTAAGTTTCGCATTTAGCGAAACTTGAGGTGGTATAAAACTAACCAAATTATACAATATGACATTAAAATTCAGTATAGACTACAAGACCTCCTGGGGCGAAAGCCTTGTTCTTTGCCTGGGTGGCAAGAAGGTGCCGATGACCTACATCAATGAAGGTCTCTGGGGTTGCGAGGTATCCGCAAAAGATACTTCTGCACTCGCCCTCTACCACTATGAGGTGGTCCGTGATGGTGCATCCGTACGCAAGGAATGGAAGAATCATTCTTTGCCTGTTTTCTCTGGTGCCGAGACTATTGTCGTAAATGACAGATGGCATGACCGCCCAGCTGATTCTCCTTTCTGGTCTTCAGCTTTCACCGGTGCCATTTTCGGCCGCAAGCCATCAAAGGCTGCAAAGGCTCCGAAGGGGGCGAATGTCCTGATTCAGGTCGCTGCTCCGGTACTCCGTCCAGGCGAGGTCCTGGCTCTTGCGGGAAGCGGAAAAGCTTTGAAGAACTGGACAAAGATAGTTCCTTTCGACGACTCTGCATTCCCTGTATGGAATTTGCAACTTACTGTGAAAGAGCCGTTTGCATACAAGCTTATCATTGCTGACAAGCAGACTCTTGAGCCGGTTCAGTGGGAAATGGGTGCAGACAGGTGGTTCAGTGCCGTTCCGCAGGAGGGTGAATTCCGTGTCGAGGCCGATATCACACCTTCGTTTGCTTCACGCAGATGGAAGGGCGCAGGTACGGCTATTCCGGTCTTTTCGCTCAGAAGTGAAGAAGATTTCGGCGTGGGAGAGTTCTATGATCTGAAAAAGATGGTTGACTGGGCCGCTTCGACCGGTCAGGCAATTCTCCAGCTTCTTCCAATCAATGACACCACCATGCTCGGAACATGGGAGGACTCATACCCTTACAATCCGAATTCAACGTTTGCACTTCATCCTCAGTATCTGAATCTTCCTGCTGCCGGAGTTAAGGTTGACAAAGAATATCTCGACCTTCAGGCTGAGCTCAATGCTCTTGAACAGATTGATTATGAGAGGGTCAACAATACCAAGCTGGCTCTTTTGAAGAAGGCTTTCGCAAAGACTTTCAAGAAACTTTCAGAAAAGAAGGAATACATCGATTTCGTTCAGAAGAACAGCAACTGGCTCATGCCTTATGCAGCCTTCTGTGTGCTTCGCGACATGAACGGCACCCCTGATTTTTCAAAGTGGAAAGGTTATTCAAAATACAACAAGAAGAAGATTGCAGCCCTCTGCCAGGAGCATAAGGCTGAGATTGATTTCTGGTGCTTCGTGCAGTATCATCTTGACAAACAGCTTTCAGAGGTTTGCAGCTATGCTCATTCCAAAGGGGTGGTTTTCAAGGGTGACCTTCCTATCGGAATCAGCCGCACAAGCGTCGATGCATGGCTCTATCCGGAGCTCTTCCATATGGATTCACAGGCCGGTGCACCGCCTGATGCCTTCTCGGCAGACGGTCAGAACTGGGGATTCCCGACCTATAACTGGGAGAAGATGGCTGAGGATGACTATGCATGGTGGAAGGCACGTCTTGGCAAGATGTCTGAGTACTTCGATGCTTTCCGTATCGACCATATCCTCGGTTTCTTCCGTATCTGGGAGATTCCTCTGAGATTCAAGAGCGGACTTGAGGGTTATTTCAGCCCGGCTCTGCCTTATTCGGCTCAGGAGGTGAGGAACATGGGCTTCGATCCATGTGATGCTGCTCTCTTCCTCGAGGACCCGCGCAAGGAGGGTTATTACCATCCTAAGATTGGTGCACGCAGCACTGAGTCCTATCGCAATCTCGGCTGGCGTCAGGGCGGTTTCGATGACATGTACAACGAGTTCTTCTACCGTCGCAACAACCGCTTCTGGAAGGACAAGGCAATGCAGAAACTTCCTGCCCTTCTCGATTCCACCGGCATGCTTGCATGCGGTGAGGACCTGGGTATGATTCCTGCAACCGTGCCTGAGGTGATGTCTTCTCTGCGCATCCTTTCTCTTGAAATCCAGCGCATGCCGAAGAGCACCGAGGTTGAGTTCGCTCATCCGGCTGATTATCCTTATCTTTCAGTCTGTACGACTTCAACCCACGACATGAACCCTATCAGGGCATGGTGGGAAGAAGATAGGGCAGTTACCGACCGCTTCTATCACAAGATGATAGGGGGACAGGGCGAGACTCCTGTCTTCTGTGAGCCTTGGATTTGCCGCAGAATCCTTGAACAGCATCTTTGGTCTCCTGCAATGCTGACCATCCTTCCGCTTCAGGACTGGCTCTCAATGGATAGCAATCTTCGCCGGGAGAATCCGAATGACGAGCGCATCAACGTGCCTGCAAACTCGCGTCACTACTGGCGCTACCGCATGCATCTTACACTCGAGCAGCTTCTTGCTGCCGACGAGTTCAACTCCACGCTTTCCGGAATGATAACCGCCAGCGGCAGAAAATAACGCAACAAAATAATTCAGAGAGGGCGATTAAAAAGTTCACTTTTTATTCACCCTCTCTTTTGTATTTATATGGATATACCGCCACTTGCCCTGCTCGATTTGCACGAAAGCTGCTGTTTAACTTTTCAAACCGAAATGTTGAGATTACAAAACAGTAGCACTTAGGGTTGAGGTCTCGGTGACGGTGTCTCCAGTCACTTTCACGTCGCTCAATTTACACTTCAGGTCTGAATTGCGTGACTTAATGGAAAACACAAAATCATATGTGCCTTCTCTGAGTTCCATAGACACAATCTGATTTCTGGTATAAGCCTTAGGATCGGAATAATAAGGTTCCTTTTCTTCAGAATACTCTCCGCTTCTATAGACCTTGAGACCTTTAAGATATCCACTGTCATCGGATGAAACATATTTCAACTTTACGGTGCCCGACGGAATCCTGTTCATCGCCGGCATATCAATCACCTCAGTCATAGCTTCGTGCTGATATTCAGACCATCCCTTGAATATTGCCCTTCCGTGTGTATCGACTATCTTTCCGTTATAGGCAGTCTTATACTTAGGCTTGATTGTGACTTTCATTTTCATATTGCCGAAGTCATTGTTTTTCGCGCAATAATAACCCTGCTTCAGATGCCACACCCAACTGAAATGTATGTATTGGTCATACCTGAATATCAGCGGAATGTCCTTTGTCGTGTATCCGCCCGTGTCGTTGTTGCTTATGAATGAGTAGTTCACCCTCTGTGTCTTGCTGTCTGTCTTCAGCAAGACGGTCTGGTCCGGAAGGTTCTGGGTGGAACTGTTTTCGTGCTTATACCCGAATGAGACCACTCCCATAAGGGAATTCATCCAGGAAAGTGCGTCGGAAAGCTTCTCCTTTTTAGCCACTCCTATGGTCACCTTAGCTTCAAGTGTGAAAGTTGTGCCTTTCTTGTAAGTCGTTGAAGTGATGCTTGTGGACGGTTCAGGATGCACTAAAAATTCAGCTTCATTTTCATTCAGTGAAACCCCTTCAGGAGAAAGCATTTCAAATTCAAGATTATATTCTGAAGGATACCAGCCACATATCTTGACATCCCTGTCTGCTCTTTCGCCATACAGGAGAGCATTACGGCTGAGCAGATAACCTTCCACGCAATAATAGTCTCCGGATGCATAAGTGTCTCCGAAAGCAAACATAGGAAACACCTCAAGGTACAGGTCCACAACATCAGAAGCCTTAACTTCAGGAGAATGCACCTCAAAGGTATAGCCGTCCACCTTCCTCTTGTCCAGCACCTGGCTGGGGATGCATATATTATAAGACTTGCTGAACACTAAACTGTTGGATTGGTCTGTGCTGTCGTTCGGCTCAATGTCATCCAGTGATTTTGTGCAGGCGAAGATGGATAGAAGGACCGTTGCCGTTATGAAGAATCGTTTCATTATTGTTTTTCTTTTCCATCATATGACTCAGCATATGTTGTAGTGAGATTCTTGATGTATAAGCTGTCCAAAATATACGTCTTAGCCGGAGCAGAACCTGTCTGGCCTCTCTTGACATCAAATTCAACATAATAGTACTTTTCCGCAGGAAGCTGGAAATTCAGATGCACATACTTCTCATAGGCAGAAAGAGCTGCTCCATACAGAGAATCCTTGGCATAGTCTTTAACCCTTACGTTATTTACAAGCATTGAATCGTCTTCAGTGCACATAAAGTCCAGAATTCCTGTAGGTCTTCTGTCCGGAGGAGTGATTTTGAATGACAATTTCCTTTTTGATTCGGGCAGCAGGTTGATTTTGTGCCTGTAATGACCTTCAGCCCACCAGGATGTATGCCTGTACATATATCCATACATAGGTTCAAGAGTGAAGTCAAAATTAAAGGCGGTTGTGTCTTTGTCAGAAAGACCTTTTACGTGCCAGCACCAACTGCTGAGACATTCCTGGTCTCCCCTTGCCAGCAGTGGGACAGCCTTGTTCACATTGTCATCCTGTGCGAAATTGACACACATGAAATCATACACTATTTGTGGACCGGAAGTCGCCAGTTCAATTATCATATCCGACATCTGAGTCGTTTTGCTGTTGCTCCAGGAGAATGACCCTCCGATAGTGAGAGTACCGGACGGTTTTCCACCCATCGCACCTCCCTGTCCTGTAATGTTCAAAGTTGAGGTCATTGAAGATGTGTAAGATGAAGAACCGGATGTAGGGCCCGGTGATGGATTGCTGTCCTTAAGGAAATCCACAGTACAACTTTTCAGATTGCTGATATTTGCACTCCATTTGATGTCTTCGCTGTAGAAAGCGTGGGCATAGGTCCATATGGCGCCGTGTTTTTTCTTGTATGTACCGAAAAGATCTCCATTTTTTGATATGACAGATACATTCACGAAATAGTAATCACCGGCATCTTCGCCATTTTCCTCATAGGCATATAGAGGGGTAATGGAAATTGTAACATCAACATTGGAATGTCTTGAAATGATGTCCGGCTTTGATGAAGCTATCTTGCAGAGTTTGTACTTATCCGCTCCTACAGGGAAAGACATTGTCACCCTCTGTGTGAATTTGCTGTTTGTAATGAAGTCGGAGAGTCTTCCGTTGAATTCAGAATAGCCTGAATCATTTGTAATGTTCTGTCTCTCCCGGACGTTCTCATTGAGCCAGTCCATAAAAGAATCCATGCTGACAGCCAGAAATTCAGCATCCCCTTCTATTGACGGAGGTCCCGGGTATTCTTCATTGGGCTCCTTTGAAGATGTTGCTTTTTCATCTTCTTCAATAGGCTCATTCGACAAAAATTCGTCCAGGGACAGAGGGTCGTGGAGGCAGAAGGTAGAATATCCGCGCACACCTATCAGCAAAGGAGTTGTTTTTTCCGGTGAAACCATAAGAGCCGGAGCGTTGAGAATCCTCCACAATTGTTTGTGAGTATAAAAAGAAGGCTCCACTTCCACTACGATTTTGTCCGCATTCCAGGCTTTCTTGACAAGTTCAGCATTAGCTGCAATGTCCGCAGAATTTACCACAATAATGTCAGCTTCATCGGCAGAAGCCACAATATTGGTCATACATAGGCGCAGGGCATTGTCAATAATAGGAGGAATGGAACCTGTAAAATATACTTTCCCATTTACTGGAACAGGCTTGTCGGAATCAGGTTCAATTATTACAGGGTCTTTGTAGCACGACGAAATGGCTACAGCTATCGCAAGCAACCAGATAAAAAACTTATTGTTCATATAGAGAGGGAATAGTAATGTGATTATTTTTCTATAGTGAATTCAAAAGTCTTGTCATATTCTCTCAGGATGGACATCTTTACTGTCTTTCTGCTGAGATTGAACACTTCTGACCATTGGGTAAATCCTGTAGAAATCTGAACCTCAGGGCCCTGGGACACCTTGCCCAACAGTTCCATAGCCTGATTCGGATTTATTTTATACTGAGCTTCTCCAAGATATTGGCTCAAAATGTCATAACGATTCTTGCCGTGATGGGAATGATTGCTTCCGTCAGGAGAATCCGCCATTGAAGGGGATGCGTAGAAATTTGTGACAAAACGCCATGCGTCATCGCCTTTGAGCACTTCCATTTCGGTAGGATTCTCATCATTGTTCAAAGGGTTTTTCTTGGTGTATTCTATGATGGCATAGTCACCTGTGGCATCAGCCATAAAGAAATGATAGCTGGCCTCATCGTTGTCCATACACATATTGTACTGTCTGAGCATTTCTATGGCTTCTTCAACTGTGCCCGCCCTGTCAAGGAGCATACGCATCGCAACTGTTGTGAAGATGTTTTTCTTATCCGGATTCTGCTGTTTTGTAGGTTTTCCGTCAAGTTTAAGAACACTGATAGCGAATCCGTCTTCGTTTATACCGTCAAGAAGGAGATAAGGCAGGGCCATAAGCATAGACAGGTCTGACTTACCGTCAGTATAGAAACCGCTCTTGTAGAAGACGAACTGGCCATCAACGAAAGAAACTGATTTCTTGCCTCCCTTTGGGGCTGTATGAACCACGATAACAGGTATCATGACACGTTCACCCTCGGAGTTCCTGTGGTTGAAATCGAAATTCCTTCCCATAAGGAAATCATCGGAATCTGCGTCAGGGCAGGCGAATGCGCTGCAGCCGGCACTGTAACTGAGACTGGCTTCTTTCGGGGAGGAAACATCCATAAGATTCTTCATCGTGAACTGAACAAGAGAGTTTGTACCGACAATATTGGCATTCAAAGCCTCATCCAGCTTGTAGTCCACCGTATAATTCATTTCATAAATGCGACCCCTGTCACCTTCAAGATCAACCAGAGAGTATATCATATCAAGTTTATTCTTCTCTGTAATATAGCCTACGGGATTGGATGTCGGGACGGGCTTGTTATTCTGACATGCAGAAAAAAGGAATAATGATGCCAAAAGACAGAACTGTGGCATCCTTCCGGAAATTGTCAATTTTGTTTTCTTCATAACATATAATGTTTACAACAAAACAAATTTAGCAAAGCGGAAAGACGAAAAGAAAAATGCCGCTCACTTTTTGTGAAAACGGCATTTTTTTGTAGAATGGTAAAAATTAAAGGGCAGATTTGCGCCAGCGGGCAGGCGAACAACCCTCTCTTTCACTGAAGGTCCTCGAAAAATGGCTCAGGGAAAGAAAGCCGGAAATATCTGATACCTCTTGAATCTTCATCTGCGGATTATGCATCATAAGGGCTTTTGCATATTCAATGCGCAGGTCAGAAATCCAATCCCGGAAGCTCTTGCCATAAACTGTTTTGATATATTCGGACAGATATGTGCGGTTGGTACACAAGAGAGAGGAAAGCTCATTTAAAGTAATACCTTGCTTCCTATACCCCTCTTCGGCTATCCATTCAGCAATTCGGCGTGAGAGTTCGGAATGATATTCGGGCACTCCACGTTCATTCTCAAGAGGTGCCTTAGCATACTCATCCTCAGAAATATCTTCAAGAAAAGCATCCTCAACCTTTTTGTAGAAGAAGATATAATTCTGATAGCAGCAAAAAAGATAAATATAGAAAGGGACAGCTGCCAGGACCCAGAGGAACACATATTTATCGGGCAGGAATGTGAGAGCACTGCAACTTACGCCGAAGGCAATGGCCCAGTATGTAAATACGGACATCCATCGTATATATGCGCCTATGTCGTCAGAATGCGTATTCTTGAACATTCTGATTGCATCCGAGTATGTGCGCAGCAGCCTGACGGAAAGGAAGAGACCGTATGACATCAGAAGAGCAGCAAGAAAAATGGTGGACCAGGTCCTGCCCGGCAGAAAAAACGAAGCACAGGAAATAGCGCAGTACAATATCCACAAACAGATATGAATCGCAAATCGCCGAGCGTTAAGATAATTTCTGTCGAGCAGAACCATCATGGCCAGACTGAAAAGCCAGTAACATAAGAAATATGTGACCAGATTCATCAGTATGGTGGCATTCAGGTCTTTAAAACGTATGGAAAAGAAGAAATGCACAGCATAGTTGAGAGCAAGCACGAGTATAGCCGCTCCCATCAGTCTGCGCGACAGAAGAAAGGACGTATATTTCCTGTCTTCCGGTACACGTGCGAACAGCATATTGAAGCCGAAGAAGAGCATCAGCGGCAATGCAATCAGCAGCGAGAAATTATATAGGCTTTGATCCATACGTCAAAACGATAATGTGCCCCTTCGTTATTTCAGAGTGGGGATTATCGGATGTCGAAGATGTATGGCATGCGGGCGTAGGCTTTGCCTGCATCGGCGCTGGTCCAGCTGCGGAAAGCCGCCTCGATGTTCTCGAAAGGTGTGCCGCTGAAAATTTCCTGATCCTGAGTATTGCTGAGCGACTCGAGCAGCATGTCGAAAGCCGTCATCGGAGCAGGATATTCCTGAATCATCACTTCTGAGCTGCTTGAAACGCCCTCGATGCTTACGGCTGCGTAATTGATTGCATCTTCAAGCGTACCTATTTCGTCCACAAGGCCGATACCCATTGCGTCAGCTCCTGTCCATACCCTTCCCTGGGCAATGGCATCAACATCGGCGACGCTCATGTCCCTTGCCTGTGCAACGATGCCGGTGAATTTTTCATATATGTCCTCCACGGAAGCCTGCATGTATGCAATTTCCTTTGCGTCAAGAGGGCGCATGAGGCTGTACATGTCGGAGTGCTTGTTGGAATTGATGGTCGTGACACCTACATGAATCTTGTCCTTTATAACCTTGCTCAAATCCGGAATCATGCTGAACACTCCTATGCTTCCTGTGAGAGTGGTTGCATTTGAATATATCTTCTCGCAACCGGCAGAAATCCAGTATCCGCCTGAAGCTGCATAATCGCCATAGGATGCAACCAGGGTCTTTTCCTTGCCAAGGAGTTCAAGCTCGGTACGGATTTTTTCAGACGCGAACACGCTTCCTCCCGGAGAGTTTACCCTGAGAACCACCGCCTTGACCTGGTCATCCCTGCGGATGTCGGAGATAATCTTTGCAAAGCGGTCACCTTCAATGTTCTGAATGTCTTCACTGTCAACGATTTCGCCATTTGCATAAACGACGGCAACCTTGTTGACGGCTTTGTAATTAATCGTGTTCTTCAACTTGGCATAGTCGGCAAGAGTGATTGCCTTTATGTCTTTGTAATCGTTGGTAACAAAAAGGTTACAGAGCCTCTGATGCAGCTCGTCCCTTGTGACAATCTCATCCACAAGGCCGTTCTTCAGGAAATCCTCCGGTTTGTTGAGTTCGAGATTGTCAATCATGGCATTAAGCCTTTCCACAGAAATCTCCCTTGAAGCGGCAATCTCTCCTGCGAGAGTTCCCCAAACAGACGACACCATCTGAGTGTACTGCTCCTTGTTGGCCTCACTTGCCGAATTTCTGATATACATCTCGCCTGCCGATTTGTATTTTCCGTGACGGATGAGCTGGACGTTCACTCCTATCCTGTCAAGAATGTCCTTGAGGAAATACATCTGAGAAGAAAGACCGGTGACTGTGTTCATGCTGCCTTTGTAAGAACTCATATAAATCTTGTCACTGACTGAGGCAAGATACAGACCTGCATTGCTCGGATTCTCCATGAATGAAACTACAGGCTTTCCGCTCTGCCGGAAGTCCTCAAGAGCGCGGCGCAGCTCCTCCAAGTGTGAGATCCCGGCTGATGCAGCGTCAGGCAGCAGATATACGAACTTGATTGCAGGGTCTTCTGCGGCAGCCTTTATAGCCCTGACGGCATCATAGATTCCGACAGGAGTAATCATTTCCTGACTCTGAAGCAACTGCAGGGGGTCCATCTCCTGAGTCTGCTCCTGGATTGAAATCTTGGACATATCAAGTTTCAAAACTCCTTCACGAGGCATGACCGGAGTGGTTTCTCCCAGAGAAGCCAATGCTCCGAGTGTCGCGAATGAGAGGAAGAATGACACAATTCCGAAAATAAAAAGGCCCAGCAAAGTGGCCAATGTCATTTTTACAAAATCTTTCATACTAAATCAGTTTTTTCATAAGAAACAAAGGTAATCAAAAAAACAAAATCCTTTCCATCTTATTTTTAAAATTCTGGAATAGGGCGTAAATTTTGAATCATAAAAAGAATTTTTTAACTTTGTAGGTTGTTTGAAGAACGATGAAGAAGATTTTGACAAAGATATCAGCATGTCTGCTTGCAATATGGTACTGCTTGAGTATCATAGGTTTTGACGTGCATACCTGTCATTCTGCCAATCATCAGTTCGTATCAACATTCATCGAAGGCCTCACATGCGAAGAGATTCATTCTGCACACAAATGCGGCCACCATTGCACACATCATCACGAATGCAGCGACGCTCAGGAGCACTTTGCCAACCATAGTGATGGACTGATAGAAGAAACCGATTGCTGCACGGATGATTATCATGCGCTTTCAATCACCGGCACCCGCACAGAAGATGACCACCATTTCCATGGCAGTCTCAGCTGCTGGCACACGGCGGCAGTCCTCGATGCTTTCGGAACAGATGTGCCGGTTCCATATTCCATTGATTCATATTCATTTGCACCATCTTCTGCCATAATCCAAGGGGATGATGCGCTCTCATATTTCGGTATCCGCAGAATCTAGCGTCTAGTCTCGACTTCGTGAGCGGCCAGTAAACAGCCCGGTGGGCTTCTGCAGCGAGCAGCCGACAGCAGTCGGACACGAAGCGGGCTCTTCACAATGCCATCTCGAATGAGCGAAGCGAATGAAGAGTTCTGCAAACAGAATCATTAATTTACCGAAAAATGAAATTATGAATAAATATATATCATTGATAACTGCACTAATATTCAGCAGTGCAGCATTGTATGCCCAGGATATTGATACAACAGGAATTTATGGTGAACGTCAGGACAGTCTTGACGCGGCCGTGTTCGTATCACGTCAGGCAGGAAACTATCTTTCAAAAGGAAAGGAAATCAGGACAGAGGTCATTTCGGCAGCCGGACTCTGCAAAATGGCATGCTGCAACCTGGCAGAGAGTTTCGAAAACTCAGCAAGCGTGACAGTCGGATATTCTGACGCGGTGACCGGAGCGCGCCAGATACGCCTGCTCGGTCTTTCCGGTACCTACACCCAGATGCTGGATGAAAACCGTCCCGTAATGCGCGGACTTTCAGCACCTTTCGGCCTGTCTTACGTGCCGGGCCAGTGGCTGGAAAGCATCCAGATAGCAAAAGGATCCTCATCAGTCATCAACGGCGTCGAATCCATGACCGGACAAATCAACATGGAGCACCGCAAGCCGACCGACGAGAAACCTCTCTTTATCAACGGCCTTGTCATGAGCGACACCAAGATGGACCTGAACATCGCCTCATCACTGCAGATGGGCTATAAATGGAGCACTGTCATCCTCGGCCATGTTTCCGGAAACATTGCCTCACATGACATGAACCACGACAGTTTCCTCGATGACCCGAAAATGCTCCAGTTCAATCTGGCGAACCGCTGGCTCTATCAGGCGGACAACGGCCTCCAGCTCAGATTCGGCGTCCGCGCCCTGCAGGACAGGCGACTCGGAGGTCAGGTCCTTACCAATTCCAATGGGCAAAAAGTCCTTTATAATAAAGATACATTCTCACTTACCACCGAACCGGGGAAAACCGACCCATGGGGCTCGGACATTCTGAACCGCTCGATCAACGGATATGTTAAAATCGGTATCCCTCTGAGCGAGGACAATTCCCAGAACATAGCATTTGTCGGGGACTACAGCTACCAGAACATGGACTCGTATTTCGGAGCTACGAAATATCTTGCAGGCCAGCATTCGCTCTTCGGCAACCTGCTGTATCAGAATGAGATAAATGAGTCACACAAATTCACTCTCGGAATTGGCGGAACATTCGACCGCTACAATGAACTTTTCAGCAGGCAGCTTCTCCTGAACCCGTCCGCGGAGGTGAACAACTCATTGTCAACCCTTTCCGACCTTGGCATTTTCGGAGAATATACCTTCCATGCAGGAGATAAATTCTCGGCCATCACAGGCCTGAGGGCTGACTGGTACAATAAGGCAGGATTCAAATTCTCTCCTCGTCTTACTCTGAAATATGCCCCGATTGACGAAATCGTAATACGTGCAAACGGCGGACGCGGCCTCAGATATTCCACACCTCTGATAGACAATATCGGAGTCTTTTCGACAAGCAAGGAGTTCAAGGGCCTGTATAACGAGCACCTTCTTGAGGACGCCTGGACCTTCGGCGGTAACATCACTTATTACATGCCTTTCGGCGCTTCATCGAACACATACATCAGTTTCGACTATTTCAGAACCCAGTTCGTTCAGCAGATGGTTGTGGACTATGAACATTTTACCAATACCATAGATTTCTATGCGCTTGACGGGAAACGTTCATATACAAACAATTACCAGCTCGATTTCTCCGTTGATCCCGTCGAGAGATTCAATATCACCCTGACTTTCCGCTACACGGATGCCCGTATCGAACTTGCTGACAGGGGACTTGTCGAGAAACCGATGACCGGCCGCTACAAGGGAGTCCTCAACCTCCAGTATGCAACCAACCTCAACAAGTGGATATTCGACTTTACCGCATCTGTCAACGGTCCGAGCCGCGTCTATGATTTCATGAAGGACATGCAGGGCATCAAGGAGAAGAACGGCCGCTACTATTCTCCGGTCTATCCTCTTCTGTATGCGCAGGTAACTCGCAGATTCAAAGGCTGGGACGTCTATGTCGGAGTGGAAAACATCACCAATTTCCGCCAGAAGGAAGTCATCTGCGGAAGCGTGAAGGATGAGAATGGATTCGTCCAGCCTCGCCAGGCATCGTTCGATGCCAGCTGCATCTGGGGCCCGCTCATGGGTATCAAGGCCAATGTCGGCTTCCGCTTCACCCTCTGGAAAAAAGCCTGATGCTTCCGGGCGTCCTCCATTCAGTCATTCCGAGCGAAGTCGGGGAATCTATTTTGAAATAAAACATAAACTTTTTAATTTTGCAATATTATGAAACTAACAGCCCTCCTGTCAGCCCTTATGCTGACCACATTCACTTTCAGCGCAATTGCTGCCGGCAATGCGACAGTCACTATGGAAACCTCTGCCTCAATGCAGAAAAGTTCAAAGAAAAAAGCTGAGATAAAAGAAGTAGTATTCAATGTTGGCCTTCACTGCGAAAACTGTGTGAAGAAAGTGACCGAAAACATTTCTTTTGAAAAAGGAGTCAAGGACCTGAAGGTATCGCTTGAAAATCAGACTGTTACGGTGAAATTCGATGCAGCAAAAACCTCAGAGGAAACCCTGAAGGCCGCAATTCAGAAGCTTGGTTATCCGGTAAGTGCAAAGGCCTGCTGCGGCGACCATCATAAGGACGGCAAATGCACAGACGGTCAGTGTACCGACAACAAGTGCAAAGATGGTCAGTGCACCGATGGCAAATGCAAGGACGACAAGTGCCAGGACGGCCAGTGCAAGGATGACCACAATCACCAGCACAAACATTAAAAACGATATAATGTACGAAATCTTAACAAAGGAAATGCTTACTCCGACAATATGTCGGATGACGGTATTTGCCCCGCGCCTGGCATCAGCAGCCCAGCCGGGGCAATTCCTGATTGTAAGGGCGGACGAACACGGAGAACGTATTCCGCTGACAATCAGTGACTACGACAAAGAAAAGGGAACGGTGTCCATCGTTACCCAGCAGATAGGAGTATCCACGACACTGATTTGTGCTCTGGAGGAAGGCGAGGCTTTTGCAGATGTAGTAGGCCCGCTTGGAGTGCCTTCAGAATTCACGGAAATGTCTCCTGAACAGCTTTCCTCACAGCGCTATATCTTCATCGCCGGAGGCGTCGGCACGGCGCCGGTGTATCCCCAGGTAAAGTGGCTGCACGAAAGGGGAGTTGCCGTGGATGTAATCATCGGAGCCAAGAATGCCGACCTGGTAATCTACAAGGACGAAATGGAGGCTGTCTGCGACAATCTTTTCATCTGCACCGATGACGGTTCTGCCGGCTTCAAGGGCCTTGTGACTGCGATGCTTGAAAAACTCATTGCAGAAGGAAGGACCTACACTCAGGCCGTGGCCATCGGACCTATGATCATGATGAAATTCGCCACCCTGACTGCCCGCAAGCTCAATCTTCCTATCATCGTGAGCCTCAATACCTTGATGGTTGACGGAACGGGAATGTGCGGCGCCTGCCGTGTGAGTGTGGCCGGAAAGACGCGCTTTGCTTGCGTTGAGGGCCCGGAATTCAATGGTTACGATGTCGATTTTGACGAGGCCATGAGGCGCCAGGGCATGTACAAGGCTGAAGAAATCGAAGCCGATCACAAATGTAAGATAGGGAGGGGATAAAAATGGCAAGCAGAATTCCAAGAGTGCCTGTCAGAGAACAGGATCCGAAAGTCCGTGCAACCAATTTCGAGGAGGTTTGCTACGGCTATGATGCTTCAGAAGCAACTCTGGAGGCATCCCGCTGCCTCCACTGCAAGAATCCGCGCTGCGTTGCTGCCTGCCCTGTCGGTGTGAAGATTCCGGATTTCATCGCGCATGTCGCTGCCGGCGATTTCGCAGCCGCAGCACTTAAGATAGCGGAAGATTCCTCACTCCCTGCAATTTGCGGAAGAGTATGCCCACAGGAAACCCAGTGCGAGGGAAGCTGTGTCCTCGGCGTCAAGGGTGAGCCTGTGGCAATAGGCAAACTGGAGCGCTTTGTCGCTGACTGGAACCGTGAAAACGGAGGCGCAGAGGTGGAGAAGGCTCCTGCAAACGGACATAAGGTTGCTGTCGTCGGCAGCGGCCCTGCCGGTCTTGCTTGCGCATGCGACCTTGCCAAGGCCGGTTATGATGTGACCATTTTCGAGGCTCTGCACCGTCCTGGAGGTGTGTTGGAGTATGGTATTCCTGAATTCCGTCTTCCAAAGGACAAGGTTGTTGCAGCCGAGATCGAGGATGTCCGTCGTCTGGGTGTGAAGATTGAGACCAATGTCGTTGTGGGAAGGACGGTTACCATCGATTCGCTGATGGATGTCGAGGGCTTTGAGGCCGTGTTCATCGGCTCCGGTGCCGGTCTTCCGAAGTTCATGGGAATCCCTGGGGAGAACCTTAATGGTGTATTCTCTGCAAATGAGTTCCTCACAAGGAACAACCTGATGAAGGCTTATCGCGAAGACTACATGACTCCGATTCATGCCGGGAAGAAGGTTGTTGTCGTCGGCGGCGGAAATGTCGCTATGGATGCTGCACGTACCGCCCTCAGGCTTGGTGCGGAGACAACCATCGTATATAGAAGGACAGAAACTGAACTTCCAGCCCGTCGTGAGGAGGTGCATCATGCTAAGGAGGAGGGCGTGCAGTTCGCCATGCTCACCAATCCTGTCGAAATCCTCGGTGACGAGAAGGGATGGGTCCGTGCCGTAAGATGCATCAGAATGGAGCTTGGAGAGCCGGACGAAAGCGGTCGCCGCAGCCCTGTTCCTGTACCTGGGTCTGAATTCGAGATTGAGACCGAAACAGTGATCATGTCGCTCGGTACTTCTCCTAACCCGCTTATTGCCAAGACTACAGCAGGGCTTGAGACTACTCGCAGGGGCTGTCTTGTGGCTGATGAGGCCGGAGTCACAACCCGCGAAGGAGTATTTGCCGGAGGTGATGCTGTGACAGGAGCTGCAACGGTTATTCTTGCGATGGGTGCAGGCCGAAAGGCTGCAGCTGCAATAGACGCTTATCTGCAGTCCAAATAGGGAAATTTTCCCATGCAACGATTTCAGGGTAATCTGCATCTTGTTGTGGATTACCCATTTTTTATGTTTAAGAAAATTTCATTATTTTTTTCATGCGCCGTGATGGCGCTTGTTGTCCTTTCATGCAGCAAGGGACGGCCTTCATTTGATGCAGATATCTATTCGGAATTCCAGATTTCCGGACAGGTGGTCGATAGTGACGGCAGCGAGGATGTGACCGGTGTAGCCGTTTGTGTATATGAGGCCATCGTCGGCAGGAAGGCCGGTGAGTTTGAACGAGGATCGAAGATAGACAGCGTTTTGGTTTCCCCGGAAGGGAAATTCACCCTCTATGGACGTTCATACCGCGGAGCGGATGAATATAAAATTCTGAAAATCAGCGATATTTCTCCTGATGACGTTCAATATGAAACCGAAGAAACCACAATTGAACTGTATTATTCTGCGGATGCTCCCAATGGTGCAATCGGTTGCACGGGAAGGTATTCGAAAGAAGATCTGGAGCTCGCTATTTCAAAGAGTGATTCTTCCCAAGATACATCCCAACCGGCAGAAGGGCAATGAGATAGCCTATAACTGCCACTCCGGATACGGTCAGGAGGATGTCTGACCATGATAAAATAATTGGATATGCCTGGACGATGAAACTTCCGGGCATTTTTATGAAACCCCAGTGCTGCTGAGCAAGCGAGAAGCCGATGCCGAAAATCAGGCCGACGGCAAGTCCGGAAAGCGAAATCATCCATCCTTCAAGCGAAAATATCCTTCTTATTGTTTTCTCCCCGGCCCCCATGCTCCGAAGGGTGGCGATGTCCCCCTGTTTCTCAATTATCAGCATGGAAAGGCTTCCGAAAATGTTGAAAGCGATGATTATTATGATGAAAATCAGAATCATATAGATTGCAGCCTTTTCATATTTCATCATTTTATAGAGAGATTCATTCTGCTGGTAGCGGTTCTTGACGCGGAAACCCTCTCCCAGGCGTGCTGAGATTTCCTTCTGAAGGTCCTTGATACGGTCATTCCCGACTCCATTCTCCACCCTTATCTCTACGGCAGAAACCTCGTCGTCATACTCCAGAAGTTCCCTCATTTTCTCAATTGGGAGTATCAGCAATTCTGCATCAATATCGTTGCTTATGCTGAAAATGCTTGATGGCCAGACTTTTATACTCTCAATCGAAGCGGCAGGATTGCTCAGGCTTATTTTCCGTGTGCGGGAAGGGAAATACAGTTCAATGGGGGAGAGGAAGCGTGGACTGATGCCCATATCCCATGCAAGTGAGGCTCCGACACAAGCCATGGGGATGTCACCTTTGTGGAGTCTGAACTCTCCGTCCTTTATATATCCTTTCACCGGTGTCTCCTCTTCGAAAACCCAGTCAACACCCTTGGCCCGGCATAGTGACTGCTTGCCGTCGTAGCTGATGAAAACCTGCTCCTGCAGCACGCAGCACATGTTCTTGACATCTTCCTGTTCATATATCCAGTCATAGACCTCACCCTCGGGGACAAAGGTCTTGCCCTGGGCAGGAACGATGACAAGATCGGCTTCGACATTGCCCATCATAGTCTTGATGAGCGAGTCGAAGCCGTTATAAATGGACATTATTATCACCAGTGCAGCCGTCCCGACAGCCATTCCGGCAGCGCTTATCGCAGAGATTATGTTAATCACGTTATGCGATTTCTTTGCGACAAGATATCGTCGGGCTATGTAGAACGGAAGGTTCATGCACTCTGGTAATTAATTGAGTTCCAGAGAATTATTTCTTAAGGAGCTCCTCAATGTGCTCCACGTAGTCCAGAGAGCTGTCGAGAAAGAAGGTAATTTCGGGAACGATTCTCAGCTGTTTCCCGACCCTTGCTCCGAGCTCTCCGCGAAGCGCCTTGCAGTTCTCCTGGAAGAGCGCCATGACTGCCTCGGCCTTTTCCGAAGGGAACACGCTTACGTAGATTTTTGCAACGGATAGGTCAGGGCTGATCTTCACTCCGCTCACCGACACCAGCGCGCCCTGGAAGGCGGCCATGCCTTTGCTGCGGATAATCTCAGCCATGTCCTTCTGGATTTCCCTGGCAACTTTCAGCTGCCTTGTGCTTTCAGTCCCTTTTTCCATACCTAGATAACCTTGATGAGGAAATAGTTCTTCTTGCCTCTCTGAGCGAGGATGTATTTTCCGTCGATGAATGACTCGGAGTCAATCTGAGCGTTGATGTCGGTGACTTTTTCCTTGTCGATGCTCACTCCGCCAGCCTGAATCATCTTGCGGCACTCTCCCTTTGACGGGAATACCGCCGTCTCGCTTGCGAGCAGGTCGATTACTCCGAGAGGGAATTTCGAAGCCTCAACCTCGAAGGTCGGAACGCCGCCGAATACGTCGAGGAAGGTTTGCTCGTCGAGAGATTTGAGAGCCTCCCTTGTCGAGTTGCCGAAAAGCATGCCGGAAGCAGCTACAGCCTTTTCATATTCCTCAGCGCCGTGAACCATGGTGGTTACCTCTTTTGCGAGGAGTTTCTGGAGTTCCCTGCGCTCAGGTGCCTCTGCATGTCTTGCAATGGCCTCTTCGATTTCCTCTTTGCCGAGCATTGTGAAAATCTTGATGTATTTTTCAGCATCTGTATCGGAAACGTTGAGCCAGAACTGGTAGAACTGGTATGGCGAGGTTCTCTGCGGGTCGAGCCAGATATTACCTTTTTCGGTCTTGCCGAATTTGCCGCCGTCTGCCTTTGTAATAAGAGGGCAGGTGAGTGCGAATGCCTCCTTGCCGAGGATGCGGCGGATGAGCTCCGATCCTGTGGTGATGTTGCCCCACTGGTCCGCTCCTCCCATCTGGAGGGTACAGCCCTTATGTTCATAGAGATAGAGGAAGTCGTAGCCCTGAAGGAGCTGGTATGTGAATTCGGTGAATGACATGCCTTCGCGGGACTCCGAGCTGAGGCGTTTCTTCACTGAATCCTTGGCCATCATGTAGTTGACGGTGATATGCTTTCCGATGTCCCTTGTGAAATCGAGGAATGAATATCCTTTCATCCAGTCGTAATTGTTCACGAGTTCGGCCCTGTTCGGAGAGTCTGAATCGAAATCGAGGAATTTGGAGAGCTGTGCCTTGATGCAGGCCACATTGTGGCTTAGGGTTTGTTCGTCGAGCAGGTTCCTCTCCTGTGACTTCATTGAAGGGTCTCCGATCATTCCTGTTGCGCCTCCGACGAGTGCCAGTGGCTTATGGCCGCAGTTCTGGAAGTGCTTGAGTATCATTATGCTGACCATGTGGCCGATATGGAGGGAATCCGCTGTCGGGTCGATGCCGACATAGGCGGCTGTCGGGCCTTCGAGGAGTTTTTCCTCCGTGCCCGGCATGATGTCCTGGATCATGCCCCTCCATCTTAGTTCTTCTACGAAATTTTTCATTATTGTTTGCTTTTATTCATTATCGTTTATCAGATGTCTCGACTTCGCTCGACATGACATCGTCGTGTCTCGACCGTGGTCGATATGACATCGTCGTGTCTCGGCTTCGCTCGACATTTTTGTCATTTCGACCAAGCGAAGCGCGTGGAGAAATCTCCGGGCCGCAAAGGTAGTAAAAAATCACAATACAACCTCCAGCCAGCTCCGCAGTAACCCCTATCTCAGTACAAAATGCGCTGACGGGCGGGTGGAGTCACCGGCATAGAAATCAACGGTGACGCCCTCTTCGCTGACATTCATCTTGTAGCATCCTGCAGAACGGGCGTATGAATAGCCTTTCACTCCCGGGCGGAACTCATCGAAAAGCTCGCTGCCGCTGATTGCACCGTAGCCCTCAATGCCTTCGGCCATGACATTGTATTCTCCGGTAGCCTCGTTTTTCCACACGCTGTTCATCGTCATCTGAGTGATGCGTCCGCCGTCTCCGTACCAGTCAAGGAATTCGGTGGAATGGGTGTGGCCGCAAAGCACGATAACATTGCGTTTTGCAAAAAGCTCCCGCATCTCATCCCTTGCCTGTTTGTCCTTGTCCTTCCCATGGTAGTACCAGTTGCTGTATTTGCTTCCGTCATAAGGGAAAACCGGCGCATGACATAGGATGAAGGTGTATCTTGCACCCTCTGTTTCCTTGAGAAGCCTTTTCACGGTTTCGTCGTCCGGCTTGTTGAAATTCACAGCTATGAAGGCATCCGGACCGATACGGAAGGCAAAGTCAAGTCCCTCCACCTCGGTGCCGAGCTCCTTGGAAAGCCTTTCCGGCATGAATTTTATGTAGCCTTCCCGGGCTTCGGAGTCTTTCTTGCCCCTGAGGTCGTGATTTCCTGCAACCGTTACAAGAGGTGCGGCTCCCATTGCCTCTTTCAGATATTCGAAAGCATCCGAAAGCATCTTTGCCTGTGCATCCACTCCGGCTGTGTCTCCCTGGATTATGTCTCCGGTCTGGTAAACCAGTCTGGTATTCTCATCCACGAGGCAGGCAGCTCTTTTGACCAGCCGCGGACATCTGTCAGCCCACATTTCGGCATTCCTGGCGAACTCCTTGCGGTGGTTTGCCTCCCTTGTCGGGTTAGGATCCGAGTACCCGGTATGATAATATGTGTCAGGAGCGGTGTCATAATGCGTGTCTCCAAGGATGATTACCGAATAGTTCCCATCCTTGCATCCTTTCTTTCGTCTGCCTTTTTTCCCGCTCAATGCCTCAGCTGCATCAGCCGCCGGTCCTAATCCCAGACCTATCAGGCCTGCTGCCGACAATCTCAAAAAATTCCTTCTGTCCATGGTATATATATTTTTTCAAATTCATTAACATGCCAAACATACAAAGTTAAATATAATATCATGAACTTTTTGAAAATCCCATAAAAAATGAAGCCGGTCCTTTTTTTGAGGACCGGCGTAAACATAATGATGTGTCTGGACGTCTTAGAATGCAAGAGCGATTCCGATGAAATCGTCAGCCTTGAGAGCTGCGCCACCGATAAGACCACCGTCGATGTCAGGGCAAGCGAAAAGCTCTTTTGCATTTGAAGGCTTGCAGCTGCCGCCGTAGAGGATGCTCATTTCATCTGCAACCTCAGCGCTGAAGAGGTCAGCAAGGGTCTTGCGGATGAACGCGTGAATCTCCTGAGCCTGCTCGGCAGTTGCGGTCTTGCCTGTTCCGATAGCCCATACAGGCTCGTATGCGATAACGACATTCTTCATGTCCTCAGCAGTGAAGTTCTTGAGGACATTGACAGTCTGAGCCTCGCAAACAGCGAAATGCTTGTCTGCCTCTCTCTCCTCGAGGTTCTCACCCACGCAGAGGATAACTTTCAGACCTGCTGCAAGAGCAAGTTTGGTCTTCTCAACAAGCTTCTCGTCAGTCTCACCATAATACTGGCGGCGCTCAGAGTGGCCGAGAATAGTGTATTCGCAACCAACTGAGGTAAGCATGTCAACTGAAATCTCACCTGTGTATGCACCTTTTGCATGATCTGCGCAGTTCTCGGCAGAGAGAGCTACACGTGTACCTTTCACAACCTCATTTACAGGGTAAAGGTGGGTGAATGGTGTTCCGATGATAAGTTCAACGTCAGCAGGAACTTCAGCTGACTTTGCAACTACTGCCTTAGCGAGCTCTACGCCCTCTGGAACTGTGGTGTTCATTTTCCAGTTTCCAGCTACAATGTGTTTTCTCATATCTGATAATCATTTAAAGAATTTTCGCGTCGCAAATTTACTTAAAAAATCCGTATTAGAAATATTCTGAACATATTTCTCAGGCTACAGCCATCCTCCATTTTCAGAAATGATGCTGCGGGCAATGATTCCGACCTCGCGGCTGAACTCCATCCCACCGATGGGATTGTCCCCTCCGCCAAGGGCAGTTCCACCGCTGATGGCCGTAACCTTCACCTTTGCCGCACCGCTCCTGGTTGGATGGATAATGAGCCTGCCCTCCTCGATTCTTGGATCCTCCATAAGACCGAGGGACTTCCTTCCGGCATCATTCACTTCAACGGCAGTGACGGTCAGGGATGTAAATCCCCCTCCCATGAAACTTGTAATGTCCAGAGATGACTCTTCTCCATAAACCGTTGATATATAAGGTGTTCCCTCTATGTTCATCATGAGTTTCCATGCATCTGCCGCACCTGTTCCCATCTGGCCTACATATTTTGACAGCCTGAACGGGGGCAGATAGTTGTTGGTGTAGGACTTTGACCCGGATGAACTGATGCGGGAGTCGATGTCGTTTACCGATGACAGGATGAGATTCTTGAACTCTCTGACAGTGAAAGTCTTGCCGAGCTTTTTTGCATAGGACAGGGCGAGAGCCACCATTCCGGAAAGATGCGGGCATGCCATCGAGGTTCCCTGCATATAGACATAGTCGCTTCCTGCCGTCTCTTTGATTCCGGTTGAGAGAATCGTGCTTCTTTCCTTGTCCTTTCCAAGGTAGTATTCTCCTCCTGGAGCGCAAATGTTGCATCCCGGACCATAATTGGTATAATATGTCGGCAGGAAGTCGGGACCGAAGGCAGAAACGCTTATCAGGTCGCTGAATGCTCCCGGATAATGGGCAAAGTCGTGCGAGTCGTTTCCTGAAGCGAAGATGCCGATGTTTCCGTCCGTAAGCACCGGGTTGTTTCCTGCTGCAGCCTCAAAATAATGGATTGCATCAATTTCGGCGGAGCCTATCGCATCGATGAATGCCTTGTCGGTCTTGTAGATAGATGCATAGCCGAAAGAGCAGGAAATCACGCTTGCACCCATGTCTGCTGCATATTTGATGCTCCTTGCAAGAACATCTGCCATTCCTGAGTTTTCGCTGTAGCCGGACATCATCTGGCAGGACATTATCCGGCAGCCGTCACCTTTCCCGCTGCCTCCGGCAACGCCGGAAACACCGACACCATTGTTGTTGACGGCTGCAATGGTACCGGCACAATGGGTGCCGTGGCCTATGTCATTCTTGGCGTCCCAGCTTATGTTCCCGCTGTCGTCGCAGAAATTATAGCCATGGATGTCGTCGATGAAGCCGTTCCCGTCATCATCGACCCCGCTTATTCCATTGAGTTCCTTTTCGTTAACCCACATGTTGGCCATAAGGTCCGGGTGGGTGTATTTCACACCGTCATCCACCACTGCAACTATGATTGCAGGATCCCCGCACGTGAGGCTCTCCCAGACATCCTTGACATTGATGTCAGCAAGTTCACAAACACGTTTGGCAAGGTCCTCATCCTCATTGTTGATGTAGTTCCACTGGTCTGCAAGGAATGGGTCGTCGAAAACAGGTCCTTCGTCCGAAGATGCTTTTGTCAGCACTTTTTCGGAAGGAGAGTAGGGATGGACAATGCAGTCGGAGGCCTTCTGTACACGGCAGCAATATTCCACCTTGGACACCTCGTTCAAAGATGCTGTGGACAGAACAACCTTCTCAATATCAGCATTTTCTGCAACTGAAACCTTGTACCAGCGGTCAAGGCCGAACCTTTTCTCGAGTTCCTCGCGGCCGGGGGCGCGGCTGAACAGAGGCTCAATCCCTGCGACTCCGCCCTCGTCCATGATAGTCTTCATTTCATCCGTCCCGGGTACGGAATTGAATTTTACAAGGATGCTGCTCCTGCTGAAATCATCCGACATGCTGATGATTTTGTCCTCTGCAGATGCTACCTCCAGAGTCGTAAATGAGGCTTCCCGCACACAGGAGACAGCACAAAGCAGTGCTGCAACTGAGGCGGGAAGCATAATGTTCTGGCAGATTTTCATTCCTGCTATCATGGCTACTCGGCGTATGAATAAGCAAGGCTTTCCCCTAACGGGCAGTCAATGACATTGCTTACGGCATAGTTGCCATTGGCTTTCTGCGAGCATACGAAGACCACTACATGGCAGTTCTCGCTCTTCCATTTTCCATCAAGGCTTGCAAGAAAGTATTGGTCAGCTGTCTGGCCTGCCTGCATGATGTGGAGGGCACCGCTGAAATCTGTTGCAGAGTTTTTGCTGTAGATGTCGCGGACGCAGTTGTCGTGGGTGTCAATTGTGTCTGAGCCGGTTTGTTTGCCTTTGATCCCATCCTCTAGCAGC
This sequence comes from uncultured Bacteroidales bacterium, assembly GCA_945827785.1. Classification (GTDB taxonomy): domain Bacteria; phylum Bacteroidota; class Bacteroidia; order Bacteroidales; family UBA932; genus Cryptobacteroides. The sequence goes on from CALZOR010000004.1 coordinate 35,587, forward strand.
CATGCACCGACACGGTATTTCCCGCCTTCTGCAACTTTCAACTGGGCTTTGATGACAATGCTACTGCCGTCAAGGAGAGTTGATACAGCCAGACCGGTTCCGACTTTCCCGTTACCGTAATCTTTTTCGAATGCGTCCCTGAGCAGGGCCGGTTTGGTGTAATCAGAGAACTTCCAGTTCTTGTCCAGATTGAGCAGAACGGTCGGGTATCCCGCAACTGACATAGCATTGTCAATCGGAGAATCCAGGAAAGCAGGATCGTCATCGTTGTATGTATGGCATGCGGCAAGCACGAACTGTCCAGGATAGGTCTCCTCCATCTTTTCGAGGATGGATATCATAAATGGGCAATAACCACATTTGGTCCCGGTGAACTGGTTGATGAACACTTTCTTCTTGAAAACCGTACTTGTAGGTTTCGGGTCTGCAGGCAGTTCCGGAAGAGGTGAGGTGATTGCCGTAAGGCTTACCGTTTCCGTGTGGAATGTCTTGTAGGTAGCCCAGAACGAGTATATTCCGGCCTTGGTTGTAGTGAATGTAAAGTCATCTATTTCCAGCCGGCTGTCATTAGCTCCGTCATAGATGGTCACTCCGTCGGTAACGACCTCATCTCCGAGTTTTACCGTAATTTTTGCTGAAGACTTGCCGTCGGCCCTAATCACGGGGTTGTCAACGCTGATGGTCAGGTCATTGGAGGTGTTGGTATCGTCTCCTCCTTCAAGACCGCAAGAGGTCGCTGCAAATGCTGCAGCGACCATCATGAGGATAGCGAATATATATTTTTTCATTATTTGCCGAGATTGTTTCTGTTCTTCTGAATGTTGCTGAGGAACATGTCCTTGTTCACGACCTTGTATGATACTTTCTTATAGTCCTTCATGGACTTCAGAGGAGTCTTGCGGAGCATAGGGATTGCATTGTCAGCACCTGAGAGTACCCTGACACTGTTCCTGTCTGCCTTTGCAGCACCGGCTTTGGTTGCGGGCTTGTCACCTTCTTCCGGCTCGGTCCATCCCCTGCTGAGGGTAAGGTTGCTGTTGACATATGTGTCTGGTCCCCAGAACTGTCCGTAATAATTGAATCCTGCACAAGGGTAGTAAGGATTCTCCTTGACCATGATAGGCTTGATTGTAATCATATCCTTGTCAGTAGAAACTTCACCAGGGAAGATGAGGTCCTTTCCACCATCGCTGAATGCCGCGCCATCGCTTCCCAATGCTGCAAGATAGATTGCATTGCCCTTCCATCCGCTCATCGTGTACATGGTCTGGTTGTTGGCCGGAACTGAAACCGAGCCGTCAGCGGCAATCTCCAGATACCACTTAGGTCCGAAATCCCAGAAGAGTGACTTGTTGTCATAACCGTTGTAGTCTTCTTTTACAAACAGGTCATAAGCTCCCTGGTATTCGAGGTATTCCGTGTTGTCCTCAAATCCATATCCAAGGCAAAGGAGGCGGTTCTGGCCTTTGATCCAAGCATTGAAAATCTCTGCTTCCTCCTTGAATTCGTCGTAGAGGGCATCAACTGCTGCCTTGTCCATGTTTGCACCGTTCTTGTAGAGTTCATATACTTCTTCGGTAAGGGTCTCAGGATATTCCACGCCTTCTGCAATCGTAACCTTGCATTTGCGGCTTCCGACAGGAACGATACCGCCCTGATAATAGTCGTATGCAGTTACATCGGCAGACATGGTCCAGTCTCCGAGGAGGGCTGTGAACAGAGGAGAATCTACCTTCGGAGCATCCGGTACCCTGTCAGACCTTACATCTGCAACAGCCGAATCTTTTTCGTCAGAGATTGTATTTGAGGTTTTTTCGTTGTTGTAGAGAAGAACGGCCAGGCGGGTGTCCTCATTTGGGACAGTCGGAATACCCATAGTATATCCTTCGTCAGAGTTGATCTGGGCGATTTCATCAGCTGTGAATGAATAACCCTGCTCTACGATTGACTGATAGGTGTAATCATCTCTTGTGCTGTTGAGAAGCTTTTCGAATTCGCGGACATAGTTTGCTGCATATTTTCCGGCAACGGCATTCTTTGTAGGACACTTGATGTTGAAATATGCAGCATAAGGAGTGACCTCTTCGGGATCGATTGCCGTTACGACAACTTCGGGAGCCTTTCCGCTCTTCTGAGGAGTAGTGAAGGTGAGATGCTGGAAATTCTGTGATGTTCCTTCTTCATTACCCATTGCGGTGATGAGGAAATGGTATTTGTTCTCAGGCTCTATGTAGGCGAAATCTTCAAGAGCCACTTCAATGGCTCCTTCAGCGCTCTGACAACCGTTAAAGAATCCGAAGACAGTGGTAACGAAGGACTGAAGATAATCCTCATTGTTATCATACATAGGAAGGATGATTTCCTCATAGGTTGCGTCGTCGCATATGAAGAAACAGTACTGATAAACACCTTCTTCCGGTGTGATTTTCACTGTTCCTGACGTTGCTGCAGGCGTGATTTCGACATTAACCTTGGCATCAAGCAGGTCAGGCTGTTTGGCAGTGAAATAAATCCTTTCGTGATATCCTGTCCAGAACTTGTCGTCTTTGAATTCTTTTGCGGCGAGCGGGCCCGGCCCCCACGGATCATCACCTGGGGTGATGCTGTCATAGTATGCATCTCTGTCAAATGCAGCCAGATAATATCCATTCTCCCATCCGTAGCTTGATTCGCCCCAGCCGAATTCTCCTGCAAGGAATACGAGGGGCTCTCCAGGGACAATCTGGTTATGTACGACAACAGGTTCACCGGTCCATTCGTCAATTACCGGATTGCCGTTCTCATCATAGAGGTAGATGTTATCGTTGTTGTATGTAAGAGTTGCATCATCAGCCCAGTAAACCTGTCCGTTTGCTTCAAGGAGGTCTGCATCAGTATAAGGCAAATAACCTGTCTTGAGTTCATTGTATTTAGGAAGAGTTGCAACGGAATAACGTACGACATGATTCTTCTCCTTGAGACCTGCCGGCATCTTGAAGTGAAGTGAGAAACCGTCATAAGTCGTCTGCATGAGGGTGAGAGTCTGCTCATAGTCTGTGGTCGTGAACTCCGCAGTAAGGATTTTCTCATAGAATTCCTCGTCAGAAACTTTCAGAGCAACGTTTATCTGGTAGGTAGTATTACCTTCGAGACCATCCACGACAAATTTGTTTTCTCCGTCAACAAGGGTCCCGGTGGTACCTTTGGCGAAGAGAAGCTCAGCGGTTTCAAAACCTTTACCCGGTTCGCATACCTGATATGCGTACTCTTTGATTTTGTTGGTGGTAAGTGTGACATCAACGGAAACAGTTCCGGCGCTGACCGTCATTTCTGCAGATTTGATGCTGTTAAGATCTACAATGTCACAACCTGTCAAGGCCCCTCCTGCAAGAAGAATCATGGTCAGGAGAAGAATTAATTTTTGTTTCATATTTGATTTTGTTTAAATGATAACTCAGCCTGCCATAGAGGATTGACGGGCTGAAGACGTTTCTTAACTGAGTGCAAAGGTACTTAAAAATTCCAAATATGAAATACCCTTGGCCGATTTCTCGACTTCGCTCATAATCGACGAAGCCGCTTGAGCCTCAGCGAAAGGAATGACAGGCGGATTATAAGGATCAGAGTTTGCGTATGAGATAGAGCCCGTCCCGAAGGGGAAGGATGACAGATTCCACCCTCTTGTCAGAGGCTATGGCATCATTGAAACGGACAATCGCCTGAGTCTGCTGGTCCTGCGGCACCGGCTCCATGCAGACCTTGCCGTCCCAGAGCACGTTGTCAGCAAGAATAAGCCCGCCGGGCCTTACCATATCGAACACAAGATTGTAATACTCGTTATATTCCCTCTTGTTTGCATCTATATAGACAATGTCATAGACATGGTCGCGCAACTGCCTGAGAGTCTGCTTGCAATCCCCGATGTGGAGAGTAATCTTGTCAGCTACTCCGGCCCTCTCGAAACCTTCCCTGATAAGGTCCTCAAGCTCGTCATTAAGCTCAAGCGTGTCCAGATGACCTCCCTCCGGCAGAGCCCCTGCAAGACAGATTGCAGAGAATCCCGTGAAAGTTCCAAGCTCCAGTATCCTCCGTGCCCCTGTCATCTGCACAAGCATCCTGAGCAGCTGCCCCTGAATCTTTCCCGAAAGCATCCTTGCATGGTTGGTCCTGACGTGAGTCTGCTTGATTACCCAGTCCAGAGCCTCATTCTCAGGATTGATGTGTTCCTCTATATATTTATATATTGTCTCTTCCATACTAGAAATTACTCCACCTCCTCGCATTTTATCAACCTACAAAGTTAGGAATTAATGTTATTGAAACAAATCGTCCAAAGTAAGATTCTATCCAAGCATACGGAAGCATCCGTGGATGGTCTTGGTGCATATACCGGGTCGATGATTTCAGCAGATCCTATCTCAGCAACCATCCTCGCTCAAGCGGAATAATCCAAAATAAACGCAGGCGATCTCACGACCGTCTGCGTTTGTATTTCAATATTTATGTAACAATTAATCTTCTGAAGGCAGATATATTCCAATATCGTGCAAAAATATTGTTACAGAAATCTTATGAGTGTTTCCGCCTTGGTGCCGTAGTCCAGGGCATCTTTCTTGACTTCTGAAGGAATGGCCTTACGCTTATATGTGCAGACTTCCTCAGGAGTGATGTCCCGTGATCTCATAGTGAGTACATCATCCTCCATGCTCACGGTGTAACTGCAGGCAAATGTGGCTCCGTCCTTGTATGTGCCGTTGAGAATCCCGTTTGTGAGAAGGTATGTCCCCTCGTGAAGGGTGTAATGTCCTTCACCGATTTTCTGATATATTGAAAATGAATCGGTAGCTTTGTCAAAGGCGATGTAGACATCGACATCCATCTTTTCGGCTTCCCCCGCAGAGAAGGTAACAAGATGCCACTCTCCAGTGAGATCAATCTTTTCAATCGGAGCCGGTTTCTTGCATCCTGCAAGGCAAAGAACGCAGAAAACTGCTGCAACTATGGATTTGTATATTCTAGTCTTATTCATATCTCTCTGTTATTTATAACCATCCTCCATTGCTGGATGCCACATATCTGGATATTACAGCAACATCCCTGTTGATTTCCATCCCTCCCATATCATTGGTACCTGTACCAAGAGTTTCGCCTCCTGCCACAGCCTTGATGCGAATAATTCCGCATCCTGCCTTTGTCGGATGGATTTTAAGTTTGCCATAGGTGATTTCCGGGTCGGATTCCAGTCCCAGTGACGCTTTATCCTCATCTGAAATGCTGATTTCAAGGTAGGTCAGGTTGCCGGCACATCCACCGAAATAGTCGGTAATATCCAGCCTCTGACTCTTGCCGACCTGTGCTGTCAGGCAAGGATTGCCGTCAATCTGCATAAAGAATCTCCAGGCATCGATTGTACCCGTTCCCATCTGTTTGCGATACGGAGAAAGTACAAGTTTTCCGTAAGTGTTGCCGACAAGAGTGCTCTTTTCTCCGTTGAGAAAGTCGTCTATGTCATTGACGGATGTCAGAAGTTTCGACATAAACTCACTATTGTCCATCTTTAAGCCTCGTTTTATCATGTATGACAATCCGAGTGCTGCTACTCCGGTGACGTGAGGACAGGCCATTGAAGTACCCTGCATATAGCCATAACCTGTGCTGGAATTTTCATAAGGCAGAGTGGATAGCACACAACCGGATTCACTGAATTTTCCGCCTGTATAGTACTCTCCACCGGGGGCTGAGATATTTGTTCCTGGACCGTAGTTGGTGTAGTATGTTGGCAGGTTGTCGGATGCGATGGAGGCTACTGAAATATTTTTGTAATAAGCTGCAGGATATGCAGACATTGATGCTCCTTCGTTTCCGGCTGCAAAGATGATGACTCCTCCCTTGAGGTTGGGGCAGTTGTCCGTGTCCAGGAAATAGTTGATGGCATCAACTTCCATCGGACAATTTCTTACGTACTGCTCGTCGGACTTGAAGAATCCAGCTTTATAGCCCCAGGAACATTGGACGATGGTCGCTCCGTTGTCTGCGGCATATTTGAAGGCTCTAGCCGACCCGTAGTCTCCGATTGACATTTTTGCATCAAATACCTGACAGGACATTATCTTCACTCCCGCTTTTTTATCGTCTCCGCCGGCAATACCGCAAACTCCTATGCCATTGTTGTTGACTGCTGCAATTGTACCTGCGATATGGGTTCCGTGGCCGCTATCTCCTTCTTTTCCCCAGGTTATAGCCCCATTTGTGATGAAATTCATCCCGTGAATGTCATCCACGTACCCGTTGTCATCGTCATCGATGCCATTTCCCGGTATTTCCTTTTCGTTTGTCCAGATATTTGCAGCAAGGTCAGGATGGTCGTACTTTACTCCTTCATCCATTACAGCTACGATAATAGAAGGGTCTCCATTGCAGAATTTCCAGGCTTGCTTGACATTCACATCCGCTCCTTCCCTTGCAGTTGGGGATATGGACAGGTCCCCGGTGTTGCAGTAGTGCCACTGTGCGCTGGCCAATGGGTCGTTGAAAGGTGCCCAGGAAGAAGCCTTGGTGGCTGCTCCTTCATAAGGTACAGACATCCTGTCTATCTTGTTGTATATTCGTTTGCAGAATTGCACTTTGCTGACAGAACCAGCCTCAGCTACAGTCTGTGCAAATTTCTCTATATCAGTGTTTTCTCCGACAGAAAGGAGGTACCACTTGTCCAATCCGTGTTTTTTCTCAAGTTCTTCCTTCCCAGGGATGCTTGTAAAGGCTTTTTCATATGCCACCAGTCCTTCAATATTCTTGAAGTCAGCCTCACAGCCTTCGTTCAGCTTTACTGCAAGGATATTTCCGAGAGCATCCTGTGTATCGTTTACAATTTTCGTGGATATGCTCACAGATTTGCTTTCGACCTGTTCAGTCACTTCTTTCTGGCAGGAAAGTGTGGCGGCAAGGGCTGTCAAGGACAATACAATCAGTTTTCTTTTCATCTCTTTTTTATACAAAGAGGCGGAGAATAGGCCTCATTGACCATTCCCCACCTCCGGATTAATGATTGAACCTGTTATCTTGAGATTGCAACAAGTCCATTTTTGATTTGGATCTTACCTGGTTCAGCAACTGTTTTCTCTTTTATTTCAACTGGGACAACTTTTGCTTTTGCCGGTCTTGCGGATGGGGTGCCGACAACTTTGAAGTCAGGAGTATAAACCTTGATAGATGGCTCTCTCTTGACGCGCTCTTTTGTTGTGAAGGCGCTTCCGCTAAGAAGAGTGTAGTCAACCTTGTTGATGGTCTTGGACTTCTTGCTTGTTGGAGCAGGAGCAATTCCGTTATCATCCTTTGTTGCATCTACAAACAGAATGTCCTGATATATTTCCACAGGTCCCACGTCTTGTGTAAGAGCCTCGTCTCCGTATATGTACAGCGCATACGTGTTGAAGTCATATGTTTTGTGATTGTTGAAGAAGGAAATATAACCATCTGTAACATATCCACCATAGCTGAGGTAATTATTGCCAGGACCGAATGAACCTTGTTCGCAGAACATCAGTAATCCAGCATACCATTCAGGTTTGTTTGCACACTGTCCATAGTAGTTGTCCAATTGGTACAAAACTCCACCGTAGTATTCGAAATAAGTTGTTCCGTCAATTCCGAGTTTAGTTGCATTTGAGCCCCAGAAGTTCTCGACTTTTACAAGATCAAGTTCCTTATCCTGGTCATATCCGCCGTCGGAAATCTTCACAGTGCAGAGATAATCTCTAAGTCCAGTTACGTTCTTTGAGTTTATGGCATAGAGGTTATATGTACCATAATATCCTTCCTTGGTCTTAGGCAGAAGTGCCTCGTCAACATCTTCAAACTCCTGATAGATAGGGAGAGGATCTCCGGTAGTGTATATGCTTTCCTCTGACATAAACAGGTCCTCTTCATAGCCGTTGGAAGCATATACAAGCAGGATGTACTCTGTTCCTGGGAGAAGTCCGGTTACAGGGCCAGCATATCCGGTAGTGTTGATAAGGTCGAGAGTCTCTTCGTCGACGGATGGGGTCTTCAGAAGAGTCTGGATGCAGCCAGACTGATTTGTAATCATATCAGTAAGCTTCACTGCAGCGAGCTTCACCTCAACGAGGTCTTCTCCGTAAACATATACCTCAACGGTGTTGTCGGTATTGTAGCCCTGTGGCACATACTTGGCGGCAGAACCGATTCCGCAGCTAAGTACAACCGGAACTTCATCGTCTGCTGCTACGTAGCTGAATTCGGCTGATTTATAAGCCTGCATTTCACCTTTTGCATCAACTCCGACTGCGATGACTGTATAAACACCTGTCTTTTCGAATGAAGCGCCGACTACGCCTGACTCTTCAACGAAAGCAGCTTCCTCATCCCTTGATATCGCAAGAGCCTCGAACGGAAGGTCAGCAGCTGCCACCTTGCCTTCGTAGAATTTGTACTTTGTCTTTGCAAGGTCTGCACCCATTTCAATTTCGACTGGTGTCACTCCATTCTCGGAGAGGTCAGTTGCAATTGAGAGAGAGTAGTCATTGTCCTTGCATCCAGGCATAACGATTACGAGATTTCCGCTCGTGTTTGCATAGTACCATCCACCAGCGACGCTGAAATCAACGAGGATACTTTTTTGTGGGAATTTGATGACTCCGTTGGTCATTGTACCATATGAACTGCTTCCGCTGAAGCCATTCTCCTGACACATTGAGGCATATGTAATGTATCCTTCATTGCTGATAACTACACCGGATTCCTGAACAGGAAGCCATACCTTGTCAGGGTTGGTTGCATCAATATAAGCGTACAGACCAGGTGTGCAGTTTTCTTCAATCTCCTTTTCAGAATATTGCCCACCAAAGAATTTTGCAACCATATATGGATTGTAAACATTTGGAATTCTGTAAAAGCCTTTTTTGTCGTCTCTTTCGTAGATCTGTATCTTGTCATTTACAGGGAACAATACGGGAAGACCGAACAATGAAGACATGATATCATCTTTCCAAGAACCATATTCCTCACCGTTAGGACCTTTTACGAGGTTCCATTTTACACGTGTCACGTTGAATGATACGGAAGTTGGGGTTTGTGAATAGATTTTTACGTATTTCTCATCTTTACAAGAAACACTTACGGAATATGTGACACCGAGTTCGGCTTCTGGGAAGGAAACCGTGAATGTGGTTTCTTTCTGACCTTCTTCGAATTTAACTGTGGATGCAGTGAAGAGGGAAGATGCGTCCTTCTCTGCTCCTGTTGCGCTCACTACCACAGGAACTGTGATATCATCGTCTTCCACTGTCCTGAAAGCGGTAAAGGTCAACTCAGCCTTTTCGGCCGGATCGAACTCGACAGACTTTTGAGCTGCAGTCAGAGTGCCGAAATAGACACCGTAGCTGTCATTCTCCGGCTCTCCCTTTTCTACCAGATCCTGCACGCAGGATGCGAGGAAAGGAACTGAGGCCATTACAGCCAGCATTGTTTTGTATATTTGTTTCATATCAGTCTAATTATCTTGTTATTCTTTCCAAAGTTCAATTTTTTCTGATGGATCAGGGTTGTTGGTTGCATCGTTGATACCGTTGTTGCTTTGGAATTCACCTCTGGTAATCACAAAGTTCCACTGAGGAGAACGGCCTGTGCAGTTGAGGCGGTAAACGCTTGCCTGATTAGTTCCTGCATATCCTCTCTGGATGCCGGCATCAAGACGTTTGTAGTCATAAATCAGGACACCTTCACCCCAGAATTCTATTCTCTTCTGGAAAAGGAGGTCATCGATAAGGAAGACTCCGAGAGAGTTTGCATTGCAGGTGTACTCAGGGTTACGAGTCTTGACAAATGCTTCGAGAAGTGATTTACCTTCAGCAAAGTCAGTATGAGCTACAGCCTCGGCTTCAATGAAGTACATTTCTTCAATACGCATCAGACACATATCAGTGATGTTTCCGATGTTGTAGTCTGAACATTCACCCTGTGCAGGACGGAACTTGATGTTCTGGTATGCAACAGCCGCAGGAATCTGGAGTTTGCTGTTTCCGTAGATGTAGTTCTTTCTGTCTTCTGCGCTTCCTGCGAATTTGTAAACACTCTTGAATTCCTCAGACTCCGGATTCTCTATGAATTCTGGAGAAAGCCATGAAGCCTTGCGCCAGTCTGTGTCAGGAATTGCATCGTAGAATTTCCTGTCGGCTCCGATGTGTGACAGAGGAGCATATCCCCAGGTGCCTTCCGTACTGATGTGTGCAGTGAAGCAAATAATGTTTCCAAGGTTTTCTGAAGAGGAAACCTGTCCCCAAACCCAAGAACCGTTGGCAGCTCCGTTGTTGAAACCATTGGTAGGGTCCTGCCACTGGTCTTTTGTAAGGATAGTCCTTCCGCTTTCATCAATGGCTTTTCTTGCATATTCTGCAGCCTTGCTGAAGTACTCGTTGGAATGCTCATCCATCCAGTAACCCATCTCAAGATATGCCCTTGCCTTAAGTCCGTACACAGCATACAGGGACGGAGTGGTGTAGTTGAAAGCAGTGTTTGCAAGATATTTTTCTGCATCATCAAGGTCCTTGATTATGAATGCATAAATATCCTCTCTCTTTGCCCTAGGGTTGTTCTTTGCATCCTGCTCACTCATTCCCGGAGTAACGATAGGAACTGTCAGCCCTATGATGGACTCAGGAAGTACATAACCGTGAGCCAAAGCATATTCGTCCCTTACCGGTTTAGCTTCGAAAAGCCTTGCAAGGTCGAGATACATAGATGCCCTGTATGCGAGAGCCTGTCCAAGATAGTTTTTCTGGTCTGCATTGGCCGATTCTGGATTCACGACTGAAATTACATCGTTTGCTATCTTAATCCAGGTATAGTAGCTGTCCCAGAAATATGCACAATAGATAAATTTGGAATCCTGAGACTCGTTCAGGGCCTGAGCATAGAAACGGTTGTAATAAGGGTTGTCTCCAAGAGTTGCGGCGTCATTGAGCATAAACTCGGTCATAAGGTGTATTGCACCGATACCGAAATCCGTATGTACGCCATACTTGGAGTAATAACCCATAGTATTTGTGGTATTCATACTTGCCGGCAGTCCTCTGAGGATACCCTCAAGAGCAATTGCTGACTCTGATACCTGTCCTGCGGTTATTGTACCTCCTTCAGGTTTTGTCTCCTGAATACAACCTGCTGCAAATACACAGGCAGTCAGGAAGCTAAATGATTTCAAGAATATATTTTTCATACTGATCATTTTCATTTAAATTGTACTTAGGAGTTATTAGAAAGTGATGCTGATACCTCCAGAAATGGTCCTGACTGTCGAGTTGGCAGCATAGTTGGTAGATCCGGAGAATGAATAGCGTGGATCGAATCCTCTCCTTGCAGATACATAGAAGATGTTGTCAGCTGAAGCAAAGATGCGGAGTTTGCTGATCTTGATCTTCTGGGTGAGGCTCTGAGGGAAGGTGTATCCAATCTGAGCATTCTGAAGGTTGATGTAGCTTGCATCTACGAGGAACCTGTCTGAGAGAGCATTCTGATTCTGATCCATATAGTTGAATCTTGGAAAGTCGGAATCAGGGTTTTCAGGAGTCCAGCTCTTGTAAATGTCTTTGTGGAAATTGTATCCCAGACTTCCGCCAGGTGCGTCAAGTGAAGCCATGTAACCAGAATCTATAGCCTTTCCACCAATCTGATAAGTGAACTGAACTGCTATGTCAACGCCATAGAAAGCGAAGCTTGTACCGAAACCTCCGTAGAGCTTAGGAGTAGGTGATGGGCAGATGTAGTCTGTTGCCTTGCTGTAGTCATCCGTGGTTTCCCTATCGATTACGTTATTATCTTTATCAAGGATATCCTTGTACCACAGGGATTTACCGGTTACTTTATCTACACCTGCAAATTTAGGCATCTTGAACGAATAAAGAGGAAGTCCCTCGCCATAGAAGTAGTTTCCTGATGCATAACCTTTGTAACCTTCCATCTCAACGGTCTTTTTCTCTTCAGGGAGATAGATAATCTTGTTGGTATAGTGGGTGAGGTTGAGGTTCATATTCCACTGGAAGTTCTTCCTTGCAAAGATTGCTCCATCGACAGAGAACTCGACGCCGGCATTTCTCATATCACCGATATTGTCATAATATCCTGAATATCCGAGAGATGCAGGAACGGTGAAGAAGAAGAGCATATCTGAAGTTTTGCGGTAGAAGTACTCAGCTGTACCGTTGAGGCGGCCTCCGAAGAATCCGAAATCAACTCCGGCGTTGAAGTTGGTGTTGGTCTCCCAAGTGATGTTCTCGTTACCCTTGCTTGCGAAGGTGATACCGATTTCATCATTTGAGTTTGTAATGTTATATACGTCAGTGTAGAGGTAGCTGCTGATGCTATCGTTACCCTGGCTACCGATGGAAGCCTTGATTTTCAGCATATCAACCCAGGATGCATTGAACCATGGTTCATGGTTAATGAGCCAACCTGCACCGAGTGACCAGAAGTTACCCCAACGATGATCAGGATGGAATCTTGAGGATGCATCGCGACGATATGAAGCACTTCCGTAAATCTTGTTGGCGTAGTCATACTGTACGCGTACGAAGTAACCTTCATTGTTATAGATGCTGTGGCTTGATGCTGCGCTCTTTGCATCCACGACCGCTCCGTTTAGCTCAAGGTTGTCCGGAGAGAAAAGATTGGTCTTGGAAGCGGAGAGAGAGTAAGCATGTGTCTTGTAGTACTCGTGTCCTACGAGAGCATCGATTGTGTGTACTTTTGCGAAGGTCTTGTGGTAGTTCAGCAACTGTTGGAAGTTGAAGAAGAAGGTTCTTGAGTGACCCACAGAGATGTTACCGCCGTTGGTTACAAACTGTCCATAGTAAGGGTTGGACATATCGCGGGTACGATATTCATCAAGACCGAATCCACCGTTGAGTGTTAGGGTGAAGTCCTTGAGGAAAGTGATTTCTGCATAACCAGTTCCATCAACTGCATTTCCTTCACTCACTGTCTTGTCGAGGAGGTTGGTTGCGAGAGGGTTGGAATTGGCTGCGTTAGGACGGTTCATACCTGCGTTGGCTCCGTTACCGAAGTCATAAAGTTTGAAGCCGTTGTTGTCCCTGAGGATATTTCCGTTGGCATCCCTTATATATAGAGGATAGATAGGAGCCATTCCCACTGCAGTACCGAATACGGAACCGGTAGAACCTGCGGACTCATTAGGATTTGCGTTCAACCAGGAATATTTTGCATAGGATGCGTTTGCTCCGACTTTGAGCCAGGATTTTGCCTGATAGTCAGCACGGAGTTTTGCAGTGTAACGGCGCATACTGGTGTTCTCGATGATACCTTTGTTGTCGAGCATACCTAAGGATGCATAGAATGAAGCCCTTTCGGTGCTGCCGGATACACTTGCGTTGTATTCCTGACGGAGAGAGTTCTTATATACATTGTCAAGCCAGTTGTCCGGAGTGAGGAGGTATTTTTGTCCATTGTATTCTACCTCGCGTCCGAGAGTGGCTGCCGGATTGAGTTTGCCGTTGCTACCGATGAGGAATTGGCCTTCCGGAACGGTATATACATTGTAACCTGTACCTCCATCCTTTGCCGGACCGGCAACATTGGTTGCTGCCCTGTAGTGAGCTTCTGCTTCTCCGAGTCCCTGCTCCATATAGTAGTTCTTGAGGGACATATAGTGAGCCTCATAGTACTGTCCAGGGTCGGTGATATAGTCATAGTTGCGGAGGGCCTTGGTATTTGCTCCGATTTTCGCCTCGAGTGTTACGACTGCCTCTCCTCGTTTTGCCTTTTTGGTGGTAATCATAATGACACCGTTAGCTCCACGGGCACCGTAGAGAGCGTTGGAAGCGGCATCCTTGAGGACGGTCATCGATTCGATGTCGGCAGAGTTGATGTTGTTGATGTCACCTGCGTATGGAACACCATCCACTACGTAAAGAGGTGCAGAACCTGCTGAGATTGAACTGATACCGCGGATGCGGATAGAAGGTGATGAACCGAGGGAACCAGAGGATGTTGTCATCTGCACACCGGCAACTACACCTTCGAGGGCACGTGTTGCGTTGGATGACTGCACTTTGGCAATGTCGGCCGATTTTACCACTGTTGCGGAACCTGTGAAGGCTTCCTTTGTGGTCTTACCGAAGGCAATCACGATGGTTTCTTCGAGTGCTTTGGCATCCAGAGCAAGCGAAACGTTGATTTTGGTTTTTCCTGCCACGGCTACTTCTGATGGCTCATATCCAACAGAAGAGAAAATGAGGACTGCGTCTTTTGATTTGACGTTGATTGAATAAAGTCCTAATGCATCTGACGATGCTCCTGTCATTGTGCCTTTGACCTGGATTGATGCGAATGGAATCGGCTCACCTGTTGAAGCATCTGTTACCAAACCAGTAACAGTTTGATTCTGAGCGAATGCCAATCCTACTGACATCATCGCGGCCACGAAAAAAATAACGACTTTTTTCATAAGCATAAAATTAGTTAAACATAAATATTGAATACATTTTCGTCCGTTCCATACACTACACTGGACCGCACTATTAAACGGGCATTTTATAATGCGCCGAACTGCAAAGATTAACATCTTTTTTTAAAAAAACAAACGTTTTAAGTTGCTGATTTTTAGCACTATTTAATTTTGATATTTAGTTTTTATTTCAAACTGTAAGAAAAATGCCCCTTAAGACTAACTAAAATATCAAACATGGGCTACAATGATTTAGAATTATAATTTTAATAAAGATGCATAATTTTTAATCATATACCTGCTTCTGACTTTCTCCTCAACTTTTTAGGTGTTTACTCCGCCATGTTTTGGTTAACCCATATCAGTTTTGAGGTGTCATACCCTCTGATGCGTGCTTCACGGATGACCGGCTCAAGCTTCGAATCCGTTACGGCCGGGGTGCGGGACAGAATCCAGAGATATTTGTCGCCGGAGCTTCCCACAAGTGCAACACTATAATCTTCATCAATGTAAAGAACCCGATAATCGGAATAGAAGAACAGGAAAAAGGACACGCGGAGCAGTGCCGGATTGCCGTCTGGATCAGGTAGTTTCGCCTTGCCATAGGCAACTTTTGCCTTGCCATCCTTCCATCCGGAATTGATGACATCGATTTTCCCGTCGTCGCGCATGAGATATTCTGCGACCACATTTTCCATGCCCCTTTCGAAAGAATGGTCGAACCTGGCAATTTCGTACCAAGTGCCGAGGTAGCGCGTCAAATCGAGGGATTTCACCGGAGCATTGTCAACGCGGGCGGCACAAATGCACGAAGGCAGCGATGCCAGCACTGACATCACTGCCGAAAGAGTGATTATTCGTTTCATAGTGAGCTGATTTGCGGATGTAAGAATCCTTACATCCTGATTATAAGCTACTTCCGTCAAAATCTGTGCCCAAAGGTATAAGTATAATACTCCCGGATTTTAATACAGGTATAGCCTTCTTTCATTTGTTGCAATAAATTCCTAACTTTGTAGGTTGATAAAATTAAAGGAGGCCGATATGATCGATCCGAATACCGGGAAATACCGCAAAAGAATCCCCTACGGGATGATGAATTTCGAAGCAGTACGAGATGATGACTGCTACTATGTCGACAAGACCCGCTTCATAGAGAAGATTGAAAGTGCCAACAAGTTCTTCTTTTTTATCAGACCTCGAAGGTTTGGCAAGAGCCTGACCATATCGATGTTGCATCATTACTATGATGTACTGCAAAAGAACAAGTTCGAAAAATTGTTCGGCGGGCTATGGATTGGGGATCATCCGACCCCGGAGAGGAATTCATATCTTATTATATATCTGAATTTTGCGGTGGTCAATGCTGAAATCGATGATTACCGTAGGTCTTTGGATGCCCATTGCAATACAGAGTTCAATTATTTCTGTGACATATATGCTGACTACCTTCCCAAAGGATTAAAGGAGGAGATGAATAGGAAGAACGGAGCCGTGGAGCAACTTGACTATCTGTACAGGGAATGTAATAAGGTTGGTCAGAAAATCTATCTATTCATCGACGAGTACGACCATTTCACGAACAAGATCCTTTCCGAACCGGGATGTCTGGAGGCATATAAGTCCGAGACACATGGTACAGGATATCTCCGGAACTTCTTTGATACTGTCAAGGCCGGCACATATTCTTCAATTGAGCGATGCTTCGTGACAGGGGTTGCCCCGGTGACGATGGACGACCTGACGAGCGGCTTCAATATCGGAACGAACTATTCCCTCTCCCCGGAGTTCAACGAAATGACCGGTTTCACCGAGCAGGAGGTGCGCGACATGCTCACCTACTATTCAGGCGTGTCGCTGTTCAACCATAGCATTGATGAGCTCATAGAGATGATGAAGCCGTGGTATGACAACTATTGCTTTGCTCCAGAGTGCTATGGAAAGACCACCATGTATAATTCCTGCATGGTTCTGTATTTCGTGGACAATTATATCCGTTACAACGGCGAGGCTCCAAGCCGTATGATCGAGGAGAACATCCGCGTGGACTACAACAAACTCCGCATGCTCATCCGCAAGGACAAGGAGTTCGCCCACGATGCTTCGGTGATTCAGACCCTTGTGAATCAAGGATTCATCACCGGGGAACTGAAGACCGGATTCCCGGCGGAGAAGATTGGCGACCCGGACAATTTTGTCAGCCTTCTGTACTACTTCGGCATGGTGAGCATAGACGGCACTTATAAAGGAAACACCAAGCTATCGATTCCGAACGAGGTCGTCAGGGAGCAGATATTCAGCTATCTGCTTGATACCTACCGCGACGCCTCATTGGAGAGGGATGACTATGACAAAAACAAGCTTGCTCAGGACATGGCCTGGGACGGAGACTGGAAGCCTTTCTTTGAATACATAGCCGAGTGCATGGGTCGGTTTGCATCCCAGCGGGACAAGCAGAAGGGCGAGGCATTCGTGCATGGGTTCACCCTTGCGATGACCTGCCAGAACCGCTTCTGGAGGCCGATATCCGAGCTTGACAACAAACAGGGCTATGCAGACATCTTCCTCTGTCCTCTTCTGGACATCTTCAAGGACATGGAGCACAGCTACATAATCGAGCTGAAATACGTAAAGAGCAGCGAGCCGCGAAGCCGCATCGAGTCGGCCCGTGGGGAGGCCGCCGCTCAGGTGAACCGCTATGCCGAAACTGAAGCCGTCCGTGAAGGTGTGCGCACAACCACCCTCCACAAAATCATCACCGTCTGGTACGGCACCGAAATGGCCGTCTGCGAGGAGGTG